>JAAZIE010000253.1 GCA_012510305.1 Bacillota bacterium
CATGGCCCTGGACGAGTATCTTGTCGGGGTGCTCCTGGCCGAGGTGCCCTCCTCCTTCGAGATGGAAGCGCTTAAAGCGCAGGCAGTAGTTGCCCGTACCTACACCCTGCGCCGGCACCGCGCCTATGGCGGCGAAGGGTGTGACAAGGCTCCCGGGAAAGCGGATATCTGCTCAGACAGCACCCACTGCCAGGCCTGGCTTGATCCGGCAGAGGCGGTATCCGGCTGGGGAACCGAGGGCGAGAACTTTCTCAAGCGCGTCAAGGAAGCGGTTTCGGCGACCACCGGCGAGGTGGCGGTATACAAGGGTGAGCTCATCGAAGCGGTCTATCACTCCACCTGCGGCGGTAAAACGGAGGCTTCCCATGCTCTCTGGAGCGGCGGTGATCTGCCTTACCTGCAAAGCGTTGACTGTCCCTATTGCAAGCGGTCGCCCTATTACCGTAAAGATCAGCTCATCTCTTATGCCCGGTTGACCGGAGCCCTGTCGCAGGACTTTGCCCTGCCTGTTGCTTCCGGCGAGCAGCTCCCCCTGGAACTGGCTTCAGAAACGCCGGGGGGACGGGTGGCCTCGTTAAGTGTAAACGGTACCCTCATCGAGGGTAAAGAGATGCGGCGCCTGCTCGATCTGCCCTCCACCGCTTTAACCTGGGAGGCCCAAGATGATGGTCTGCTTTTTCATATCCGCGGTCGGGGGCACGGTGTCGGTCTCTGCCAGTACGGCGCTGACGGGGCCGCCCGTAAAGGTAAAAATTACAGGCAGATCATCATGTTTTACTACCCCGGCAGCGAGCTAACCAAAATAAAACCTTAACCGTATAATCTTACCTCTGATGGAGATAATACCATTCGAGGTGAGCGCTGATGAACTCCCAGAAGAAAGGGAAAGCGCCGGCTAGTAAATTTTGGAAGGGGATTAGAGCAAAGGGACGGTTTCTCTTCTGCAAAGGGAAACGTTTTTTTTCTATTCTGGCACTTCCGCTTAAATCCTTTAAAGAAAAGTACCGGCGCTGGCCGAGGTTTTTGCAGGTATGCTCCCTTTACCTGCTGGTGCTGCTTTTTGCCGGGGCAATCTTTGTGTGGCGATCAGCCCAGCTGCGGACGATTAACCCCTACATTGAAAATATAAAATTCTCAGAGCCGGAAAGCGATTATCCGCTGAAGGAAAACGATAAAAAGCAGAAAGAGGGCGGGGAGAAGGAGGGCGAAAAAGACAGAACAGGGGAAGCAGCGGCTGCGGGAACCGGCTCGGGCGGTGAGATGCCGGAAGATAACTCTGCAGAGGCAGCGCCGAAGGCGGTCTGGCCTGTCAGCAGCAGGGAGCTGATTTACTCCTTCAATGATTACTTCAGGGAGATCCTGGGATATGGTCAAAAATACTCTGCCTGCAATTGGATTAGAATCAAAGCGAAACCTGGAGATGAGGTGCACTCGATTTTGAATGGCCGGGTATTACGGGTCAAGAATACCGATAAACCCTCCTTTGCAAAGGAGATCATCGTTGAACATGAGGGCGGTTATAAAGTTTACTATGGTGCGCTGGAGGAGATCAAGGTAAAAGAAGGCCAACAGGTTGTCCGCGGGCAGGAGATCGCCACCGTGAGAAAAAACCCGGAGGGCAAAGAAAAGTCATTTTTATACCTGGAAATTAAGGATAAGAGCGGAGATTATGTCGATCCCGAAAGCATCCTCCCCTAAGCCTCTGCCGCCGGGTTATTTTTTGAGCCCACCCCACATATAATTTACCGGAGCTGAAGAAGAAGGGGGCCCACAGGGTGCATGATTATATTTATCAGCGGGTTTTGGAGATCAGCCACTATATGCTGGAGACAGAGGCCACAGTGAGGCAGGCCGCCCGCAGTTTCGGGGTGAGCAAGAGCACCGTCCACAAGGATATCACCGAACGGCTTCCGCAGATCAACAGCCACCTGGCCCGGCAGATTAAAAAGATCCTGGATAAAAACAAGGCGGAGCGCCACCTGCGCGGCGGCGAAGCCACCCGCCGCAAATACCTGTCCTTGAAAAGGGAGAAGAGTCAATAAGTCCAATTTTCTTAAAAGGAGATTGGAAAAAGATGTTGAAGTAATAAATAAAGTAATAAACCAGGAGGCGACTGCGCGAACAGGCGCTTACCGCAGAACGGGAGAGGTAAAAGATGGCCTTTTCAACAGATGTCGGTATCGATCTGGGCACCACCAGCATTCTGGTGTACATTCGTGGCAGGGGCATCGTTTTAAACGAACCTGCAGTGGTAGCCATCGAGCAGCAGATAGAGAAACTTTTGGCGGTGGGCACAGACGCCCAGAAGATGCTCGGGCGAACCCCGGAAAACATTGTCGCTCTTCGCCCCTTGAGGGAAGGGGTTATCGCCGACTTCGATATTGCCGAGATCATGTTGAAACAGTTCCTCTCCCTGGCGCTGAATAAAAGACGTTTTTTGCGGCCCCGGGTAGTGGTTTGCATCCCCGCGGGAACCACTCCGGTGGAACAGAAAGCGGTGGTGGAAGCGATTACCCGTACCGGAACCCGGGAAATTTTCCTGATCGAAGAGCCCCGGGCTGCCGCGCTGGGTGCCAACCTGGATATTTTTGAAGTAAGCGGCAGCATGGTTGTTGACGTTGGAGGCGGGACAAGCGATATCGCTGTTCTTTCCATGGGTGAAATGGTTGAAGGCACCAGCGTGCGTACCGGCGGTGATAAATTCGACCAGGCCATTGCCCACTTTATTAAACGGGAATATAACCTTCTCATCGGCGAACGGACCGCCGAATCCCTGAAAATGTCCATCGCTTCGGCGTATCCCCAGGGCCGCGACCTGGAAACCGAGGTGCGCGGACGGGACCTGTTAACCGGGCTGCCCCGCCCGGTCAAGTTGACCACCGCCCAGCTGGCCGGGGCCCTGGAAGAGCCTCTTGGCGTGATCCTGCAGGGGATCAAGCAGGTGCTCGAAAAAATTCCACCCGAACTGGCCGGAGACATTATCGACAAGGGAGTGGTCCTGTCGGGAGGGGGAGCTCTTTTGGATGGTTTCACCCGTTACTTGAGCCGGGAAACGGGGATGCCTTTCTACCTGGCGGAGGAACCGCAGGCCTGCGTGATCAAAGGAACCGCTTTTGTGCTCGATGACCTGGCCCGCTTCAGGGAGATCCTTCCCTCCAGCCGCACCCTCGGTGTAGCCTTTTAATGTTTACCTATCCCGGCAATATTCATATTCACACCACTTACTCGGACGGCACCGGAACGGTGGAGGAGATCGCTGCACACGCCGCCGCTGCAGGGTTGAAATATATCGTGGTGACCGATCATGAAACGCTGGCCGGGCTGCCGGAAGAGGGCCTCCGGCAGGGCGTTGCTGTTCTGGTGGGAGCAGAGCTGAACAGGGAGAGCCATCACTACCTGGCCCTGGGCCTGGAGCGGATCATCCCCGGCAACGTTGAAGATCCCCAGGAGATGGTCGATCGCGTCCGCCGGGCCGGCGCTCTCGGTTTTATGGCGCACCCTTTTGAAACAGGGTCGCCCTATATTGACGGCGGTAAGTCATTTCCCTGGACCCGCTTCCCGAAAAGCGGCTTTACCGGCCTGGAGATCTGGAACTACTCCTCCTACTGGAGGGGCCGGGCTACCTCTATTCCGAAAACACTGTACTGGTTTCTCTTTAACCGCAAGGCCGCCGTGGACAGGCCCCCCCCCGAAGGGCTGGCCCTGTGGGATGATTATACCAACCGCGGTCTCAAGGTAACCGCTATCGGCAGCTCCGATGCCCATGCTACCAGGATCAGGCTGGGGCCCATCGTGGTGGAGGTATTCCCCTACCGTTTTCTGTTTGGTGCGATCAATACCTATCTCTGTTTTAGAGAAACTATGAGCAGCGATTTTGACGAGGCGAAGCGCCAGATCTACGAAGCTTTACGCGAAGGTCGCTGTTATCTTTCTTTTGACCAGCTTCATCCCGGCCGTGGTTTCTCTTTTGCTGCTATTGACAGCGGTTCCGGGAGGGAAGCGGCGATTATGGGGGAAGAGATTGACTGGCGGGAGGGCCTTCACCTGGCGGTGCGCTCCCCCGCCCGGCGCGCGGAGATCCGGATCGTTAAAAACGGGCATCTCGCTTGCCGGCACAGCGGGGAGGAGCTGGAATACCCGGTGCCGGCTCCCGGTGTCTACCGTGCCGAAGTCTACTACCGCCCCCGCCCGGGTAAACCCCGCCCCTGGCTCTACGCCAATCCGATCTATATTCGCAAATAAGTATGATACCGGCCGGTTTGAAGGAGGGCGCTGCGGCTGTTACCGGCCCAGCATCAGGTAGCCGCCCGAGGCTAAAAGGGCCAGGCCCAGCACCTTCCAGAGGGTGAAAGGCGCTCTTTCCAGCCCGAAGAAGCCGCAGTGATCGATGAGCAGGGCGGTGAGAAGTTGGCCGATAATAATGGCGGTGGTGGCGTTGGCGACGCCGGCACGGGGAATGCTCAGAACCACGCCAAAAATGATCAGCACTCCCAGCGCTCCTCCCAGGAAGGTGTACCAGGGAGCTTCTTTGATCAGGGCCAGGCTGCCCGCACCCCACCTGAAAAGGTAGAGCGCTGCTATAATTACGGCGATGCCAACAAGGTGCACGATGAAGGTTGCCTCGAGCGTACCCACAGTTTTGCCGAGGGCGGCATTAAGCGAGCCCTGGAAAGCCATGGCGATACCGGCCAGGGCTGCGATGATGAGGGCAAAGATGGGCATTTCCATGATCGGTTTATCCCCCCTCCTTATAGTTTAACTTTTTGGCAGCAATATACTCCCCGGTTTTGTATGCCCGGATTTCAGTGCTGTGAGCGTATGAAGAAGGGTTTCTAAACATATCTTCCAGCGGGGGTTTTCCGGCAGGGGCCTCCTGCCGGACACCACCGGGGCTCAGCTCCGGGTGCTTTCCCCGGCCCGGCCGGCTTGCAGATCGTTAAAAAATGTTATACGATAGCTGCGGATATAAGGGACAAGAGGGGTAAGCCCGCCCCCCGGCAGATACATAAAGTTTGGCGGGCTGTCGGAAAATAACTTCAAAGAACAGTTTACAATCAGGAGGTTTTTGCGGTGATCAAGATAGGCATCAACGGTTTTGGACGGATCGGACGTTTAACCATGCGCGCTGTGTTGGATCGTGACGATATCAAGGTTGTTGCGATCAATGACCTTGTTGATAGCGCCACGCTGGCCCACCTGCTGCGTTATGATTCGGTGTATGGAAAGCTGGAGCTGCCGGTGAAGGCCGGCTCGGACAGTCTTCTTGTGGGCAAGGATGAGGTCAAGGTTTTCTCTGAAAGGGATCCGGCACAGATACCCTGGAAGGAGAGCGGGGTAGACCTGGTTGTTGAAGCTACGGGTCGTTTTCGAACCCGGGAGGCGGCTTCCGCCCACCTGAAAGCAGGAGCGCGCCGGGTGGTCATCACCGCGCCTGCCGAGGTGGATTTCATGGTTGTCCTGGGGGTAAATGAAGAGCTTTATGACCCGCAGGAGCATTTTATAATCTCCAACGCCTCCTGCACCACCAATGCCCTGGCGCCGGTGGTTAAAGTCCTGCACGAGAAGTTTGGACTGCGTAAAGGCTTGATGAACACAACCCATGCTTATACGAACGACCAGGTGCTCCTGGATCTGCCCCATCCCGATCTGCGGCGGGCCCGGGCAGCGCTTTCGATGATCCCCACGACAACCGGGGCGGCCAAAGCGGTGGGCCTGGTTATCCCCGAACTGAAGGGCAGGGTTGACGGTTTTGCCGTGCGGGTGCCTTCAGCGAGCGTCTCTCTGGTTGACCTGGTCGTGGAGCTGGAACAGGAGGTCACCCCGGCGCGGGTGAACGAGGCCTTCAAAGAGGCTGCCTCCGGATCGAAGTATCTTGCTTACAGCGACGAGCCGCTGGTATCCATCGATTACCGGGGCAACCCGTACTCCTCCACTGTTGACGCGCTTTCGACCATGGTTGTCGGTGGAAACCTGGTGCGCGTTGTGGCCTGGTATGATAATGAATGGGCCTACTCGCTGCGCGTGGCAGACCTGGTTTCCCTGATCGCGAAAGGTGAATAAAACGTGCAGCAATAGCCGGGCGGGATCATATGATAGTTAATAAAGGGGTCGTTGGCCGATTATTTTGATCGACTGGAAGCACTGCCGCCCCGGTGCCTTCAGGTAAAAAGGAGCAGAGCTAACGTGGTAGATTTGCACAGGCAAAGCGGACTGCCGCTGTTGTGGGATCCCGTAACAAAGCAGATCGTCTTTGAGAAAGGGTCAGTGCAGGAGGTGCCTTCTCCTGATATTCGCCGCCGGCAGGAGATGTCCGGAGTACTTTATGACCGGCAGGCCGGTGAAATAGACGAGCTTTACTACATGTACCGGGATATAGCCCTGGACGAAGATCGCGATGCCATCAGGCAAAAAGGGCTGCGCTATGACCTTACCGTCATCGTTCCCGGCACCCTGGGGGGCGAATATATCAAAACGGCGGGGCACTACCATCCGAAAAAGCCGGGAACGGGGCTGACCTACCCGGAGGTTTACGAAGTGCTGCACGGGCGGGCGCATTACCTGCTGCAGCGGCTTCACCCGGAAGCTCCCGGGCAGCTGGATTCGGTGATCCTGATCGCGGCAAAACCGGGTGACAAGGTCTTGATTCCCCCTCATTTTGGCCATATTACCATAAACCCCGGAGAAGACTACCTGATCATGAGCAACTGGGTGGCCCGGGAGTTTTCCTCTATTTATGAGCCCGTCCAAAAAGCCGGCGGCGGGGCCTATTTTGAACTTTATACCGACGAAGGCCCGGAATTTTTGGCTAACCCGGGCTACCCGGATCTGCCCCCCCTGCAGCGCTGCCCGGTAACCCCGGTGCCGCCGCTAAACCTGATTACCGGTTTTCCGCTGTACCGTCTTTTCCAGGAAAACCGGGAGGCCTTCGATTTTTTGCTCTACCCCGAAAATTACACTGCCATTTTCAAAAGCTACCTGCAGCAGTTAACGGAAGGTTAAGCGAGGTTCAAGGGTGGCTCTGAAGGGGACTGCGTTATCGCTGGCGGTCCCCTTTTAGCTTGATCGCGGGACGCCGTGCTCGAAATTTGCAGCGCATCCTGGCACGGGCCAAATCATGATATACTTTACTTATAAAGATCCGGAGGAGGGGGCTGCATGGGGAAAGAGAAAACTTACGAAGAGATCAACCAAAAAATTCGCAGCGGTAAAGCGGTGGTTTTAACTGCGGAAGAAGTTTTGGAACTGGTGGCGGAACAAGGGGTTTCCCGGGCGGCCGACAGGGTGGATGTGGTGACCACGGGTACTTTTGGGCCCATGTGCTCCTCGGGCCTTTTTATGAATTTCGGACATCCGCTGCCGCGCATAAAGATGAACGAGGTATATTTAAACGGTGTCCCTGCATATGCCGGGATAGCGGCGGTAGATGCTTACCTGGGAGCAACCGCTTTGCCCCCGGGCGATCCGCGCAATCGGAGCCATCCCGGCGAATTTGTTTACGGGGGCGGCCACGTTATTGAAGACTTGGTGGCGGGGAAAGAGATCCGCCTGGAAGCCCACGGTTACGGCACCGATTGTTACCCTTCAAAAAAGGTGGAGACATCTTTCCGGCTTTCCGAAATCAACGAGGCTACTCTTTACAACCCCCGCAACGCCTATCAGAATTACAGCGCTGCGGTCAACCTGGGAAAAAAAATGATCTACACCTACATGGGGATTCTCAAGCCCCGGATGGGAAATGTCAATTACAGCACAGCCGGCCAGCTCAGCCCGCTGCTAAATGATCCCCTGTTAAAAACAATCGGTATGGGCACGCAGATTTTCCTCGGCGGAGGCAGGGGCTTTGTCGCCTGGTACGGGACCCAGCACAACCCATCGGCGGAAAGAGGGGCAAACGGGGTGCCGAAAGCCCCTGCTGCTACATTGGCCGTTACCGGTGACTTGAAACAGATGCGCCGGCGGTGGCTGAGGGGGCTCAGTTTTCTCGGGTACGGAGCCACCCTGCAGGTGGGCCTGGGCATTCCCATTCCCGTGCTCAACGAAGAGATCATGAAATACTGCGCGGTGAAGGATGAAGAGATCTATGCCCCCCTGGTCGATTTCAGCCGCGGTTATCCCTACGGGGAGGGCGATGACCTGGGGCTGGTCAGCTACGCCGAACTGAAAAGCGGCCATGTTCAGATCCGCGATCAGCGGGTGCCGACAGCCTCGCTCTCCAGCTATGTTGGGGCCCGGGAGATCGCCCTGACCCTGAAAAAATGGATCCTGGCGGGAGACTTTACATTAACCCGCCCCGCAGTGCCGCTACCGTCGGTGGAAGCGGGGATCAAGTTGCAACCGCTGCCCCGGCGCAATCCCTATCCGGGAGGAATGTAATATGGTGGTCAAGCAAAAACTGGTCTTTCATTTTCCCCCCTCGGTGGTCGAGCAACCGATCATCTATCGCCTGGTCAAAGACTTCGGTCTCATGGTGAATATCTTGCGGGCGGATATCAACCCTAAAAAAGAAGGACGCCTGATGCTGGAACTCAGCGGCAGCGAAACTGGATACCGCCAGGCTATTGAATGGCTCCACCGGGAGGGCTTAAAAATTTTAAACCTGAAGCAGCAGATTATTTGGAACGAAGAGCGCTGCACGCAGTGCGGCGCCTGCAGCGTGATCTGTCCCTCCGGAGCTCTGGGACTGCGGCGTCCCGAAATGACGGTTAGCTTTGAAGAGGATAAATGCATAGTCTGCGAACTCTGTTTGAAAGCCTGCCCCGCCCGGGCGATGGAGACCTTGCTTGAAAACGACGCATGAGCGGCCGGCGGCTTTACCGGCGCTCTGCCGGCGGCAATAAATTCAAGTCCTTCACGGTAACAGTTAAAGAGACCGATCTCTGGATCGCCGTGCCCCCCAAAAGCTTTGCCGCTGCGCTGCCCGGCGAGATCGAACAGCTGGTCTGGCGCTCCCGGCGGCAGCTTGAACGCTATATCAAGGAACACCCTGATTTTGCTTTGACCCGTGAACCCTACCTGGTACAGGGCCCCGCCCCGGAAATAGCTCTGGAGATGGCCCGTGCAGGAAATGTCGCCGGAGTGGGGCCGATGGCGGCGGTTGCCGGTGCCCTGGCGGAGATTGTCGGGCGGTGGCTGCTGCACCGCTGCAGCGAGGTTATCGTCGAAAACGGCGGGGATATTTTTCTAAAAACAGTGGAACCGCTAAAAGTGGCTGTCCTTGCCGGGAAATCGTCACTCAGTGAAAAGATGGCCCTTCTTGTCGAGCCGGAGGGGCGACCCTGCGGCATTTGTACTGCTTCGGGGACCAGCGGTCATTCCTACAGCCGGGGGTGCGCCGATGCTGCGGTGATCCTTTCCCCTTCAGCCCCCCTGGCCGACGCAGCAGCTACCGCCATGGGCAACCGGGTGCGCGGCCCCGGCGACCTGGAGCGGGCGCTGACCTTTGCACGGAGCATTGACGGTGTTACCGGCGCCGTCGCCATCTGCGGTGAGAAGATAGCGCTGTGGGGCCGGCTCCAGCTTCAGCCGCTGTAACGACCGCCCGGCGCCTGGTTTCACTTCCAACTTGCTTGAGCCCGGCGGCGCTTTCGGGTATAATAATGATGCGCAATAGGGCGATGCCGGCATAGCTCAATTGGCAGAGCAGCTGAATCGTAATCAGCATGTTGGGGGTTCGAGTCCTCTTGCCGGCTCCATGAAAAATCCCGGAAACCCTGGTACACAGGGCTTCCGGGATTTTTTAAATTTATGTCATCAAGTGCTGCCGAAAACTTTCTGTTACCTGTAACACTTACGTAACCCTCAAACAGCAGACGCTGCCGGGCCGACGCTATTTGGGGATTCCGCCTCCTTTGCTCCCTTCCCCACAAGCCTGCCGGAGCCCTTTAACCAATCAGCGAAAGCCCCTTCGGGCTGGGGCAGGAATAATTGTGTCGAAATTGTTCAAAATAAGGGATAACTTTAAAAAAAGGAGGACGGCTCCAGATGGCTGATATGCTGGTGACCCTGGTGGAAACGCGGGAAAATCTTTTAAGAGAATATGTGATCGTCAAAGGTGCCGAAAAAGCAGCGGTTCTTGCCAAAATTCTCGAGGTGGAAGCAGAAATTGAGGATGAAAAAAAGAGACGGCAGATCGCTGAAACGCTGGCTTAGAACAGGCGGACAGGGTTTAACAGAAGGCGGGCTTGCTCCCGCCTTTTTATTTTACCTGTTAAGGCGCGCCCGGTGTTTGCCGCTGAAGAAAAAATATAGTATGATTAATCGGAAAGATCAACAATCTTGCCGGGAGGTTATCGATGCAAGTTGAACTGGCCCACCTGCAGCAGGGTTTCGCCGATGTAGGGTACATCTGTGATCAAAACGCTCTCCTTACGGTTTACCTGGCCTTGAAGTTGCAAAAGCCTTTGCTGATCGAGGGAGCCCCGGGAGTAGGCAAGACCGAGCTGGGGAAAACGCTGGCAAAGGTATTAAAAACAGAGCTGATTCGCCTGCAGTGTTACGAAGGGTTGGATGAAACCAAGGCGCTTTATGAGTGGAACTACCAGCGCCAGCTGCTGCGTATTCAAATGGATTGTCTTTTGGCCGAGAGCGAGTTGGTAGAGGAGGATCTGTTTTCGCTCTCCTACCTGCTGGAAAGGCCTCTTTTGAAAGCGATCCGTGCACCGGAAAAAAAAGTATTGCTCATCGACGAAATTGACAAGTGTGATCCTGAATTTGAAGCCTTTCTGCTGGAAGTGCTTTCCGACTTTCAAATTTCCATCCCCGAACTGGGCACCCTGCATGCAGAAAACATTCCCGCTGTCGTTTTGACCAGCAACAACGAACGTGAACTTTCCGACGGCTTGAAGAGGCGCTGTCTTTATCTTTATTTCAACTTTCCCGACGTGGCCCGGGAGTCGCAGATCATCCGCACCCGGGTTCCCGAAATTGGGGAGCGCTTTGCGGTGGAGATTGCCCGGGTGATCGCCCATATCCGCAGCGAAGAAGAGATGCGTAAAAAGCCCTCCATTGCTGAAACGCTGGACTGGACCCGGGCGCTGGTGGCCTTGGGCAATACAAGGGTTGATGGAGCCCTGGTCAGCGATACCCTCAATTTGCTGTTGAAAAACCGCCAGGATCAGCTTCTTTTTCACCGGAATATCGGTAAAAAAGGTGTCGACGAGCTGCTGCAGCAGCCTGCCGGGCGGGGGGGAGGCGTTTAGATGTCGCTGCGGGATCCGCCGGGTGGCCACTTCGAAGAAAATATGGCTTCTTTTGCCGCCCTTCTGCGAAATGAAGGGCTTCTTGTGGGCACGGCCGAGCTGCTTGACGCCCTGCAATCCCTTCACCATATCGACTTAACCGATCGGGCTGCGTTCAAGACGG
>JAAZIE010000254.1 GCA_012510305.1 Bacillota bacterium
CCCTCACCCTGGTACGGGCCTGGCTGGAAGCAACGATGAAACAAAACTGGAAGGGGGACTTGCTATAAAATGGAATCTCTGATCAGGGAACTCGTCGAAACTTACGGCCCCTCTGGAGAAGAGGGCGCCGTGAGAGAGCTTATTGAAAGCAAGGTCAAAGATAGCGTGGATCGCACTTTTACCGATAACCTGGGCAATCTCTTTGCCCTCCGGGAGGGCCCCGCCCCCCTGCTCATGTTCTCGGCGCACATGGACGAGATCGGGGTTATTGTCACCCATATCGATAAGAGCGGTTTTATGCGCATTGCACCCGTCGGCGGTGTGAGGCCGCACCTGCTGCCGGGTCAGCGCGTTATCTTTAAAAACGGCGTCGTCGGTACGGTTAACTATGAGCAGATCAAGGAGCTGAAAGAGCTGGACTGGCCCAAGCTCTTCTTGGATATCGGTGCAGTTGATGCCGATGCGGCCGGGGAGCGCGTGCGCATCGGCGATATAGCCTGCTTGCACCAGCCCTTCGTCAACCTGGGCGAGCGCTACCTTTCCAAGGCGCTCGACGATCGCGCCGGCTGTGCCGTCCTTGTGGAAGCGGCCCGCCGTCTGCCCCGCTCCCTGCCGCAAGGAGTTTGTTTTGTCTTCTCGGTCCAGGAAGAGGTGGGGCTGCGCGGCGCCACCACCGCCGCTTACCGGCTTGAGCCCGATTACGGTTTTGCCATCGATGTAACCATGGTGGGGGATACCCCGGAGGCGCCCGTGATGGCGGTGAGCCTGGGCAAAGGGCCGGCGATCAAGGTCAAAGATCGCTCCGTGCTCTGCCACCCCGCGGTGCGCGATACGATGGTCGAAATTGCAGAAAAAGAAAAGATACCGTACCAGCTTGAGGTTCTGGAGCTGGGCGGCACCGATGCCGGGGCGATCCATCTCTCCCGCGGCGGGGTCCCCTCGGGGGCTGTCTCCATCCCCTGCCGCTATGTCCACGCTCCTTCGGAGATGGTTGATGCCGGTGACATTGGCCATGCCGTTACTCTCATTGAAAAGCTGGCCCTGCGCGATTGGCCGCTTCCCGGGGAGGGAGGAAAGAAAAGTTAAAGCGCGGCGCCTCCCGGGGTCGGGCCGCAGCAGTGTTTAAATAAGGAATATTTTGACTTTAGCGTACGGTATGTTATACTTATTAAGGTTTTACAATGGGGAGGGGGAAACCACCATGCCAGAAAGTAGAAAAAAAGCGCTGCGTCGTGCAGAGGAGCTCAAGCAAACCCTTCACGGCTACGAAGAGACACTGCCGGCCATCCCCACAGGTTTTCAGCAATGGCCGCGGATATCCGAAAACCAGGAGAAGATCAAGGCCTTTCTTGGAGCTACAGACGAGGATTGGCAAAACTGGCGGTGGCATCTTAAAAACCGGGTCACCAACAGCGCACTTTTGAACAAATACCTGCCTTTGGATAAGCAGCAGGCCGCCGAGATCGACGAAGTGGGCGCCTCTTACCGCTGGGCGATTTCGCCTTACTATCTCAGCCTCATCGATCCCGATGATCCGGCCGATCCGATCCGGCGCCAGTCAATTCCTTTACTTGCGGAGTGCACCGGCGTCAGCGGCACCAGCGATCCCATGGATGAAGAGCACACTTCACCCGCTCCGGCGGTGACCCGGCGTTACCCGGATCGTTTGATTATCAACGTAACCAACCAGTGCGCCATGTACTGCCGGCACTGC
>JAAZIE010000255.1 GCA_012510305.1 Bacillota bacterium
AAGCCACCGCCGCGGCTGTTCCGCCGCTCGAGCCCCCGGGGGTATAGTCCGTATCCCAGGGGTTGCAGGTGGAGCCGTAGCTTTCCGGCTCGGTAACCGCCATCAGGGAAAATTCGGGGACATTGGTGATCCCAAGAAACAGAACACCGGTGCGGCGCATTCTTTTAACAAATTCCGAATCTGCTTCCGCCCGGGTATTCCGGAGCACCTTGGTACCTGCAGTCATCGGCTCGCCTTCAATGTGCTGGCTGGCATCTTTCAGCAAAAAGGGAACCCCGGCAAAAGGTTCGCCGCCGCTCTTTTTTGCCGCTGCGGCCCGCGCCTGCTCGTACATTTTATGAATAACGGCGTTGATTTTGGGATTGATCTGCTCTGTGCGGGCGATGGCGGCTTCGGCA
This sequence comes from Bacillota bacterium, assembly GCA_012510305.1. Classification (GTDB taxonomy): domain Bacteria; phylum Bacillota; class Dethiobacteria; order DTU022; family DTU022; genus JAAZPQ01. The sequence goes on from JAAZIE010000255.1 coordinate 399, forward strand.
ATCTCGGCGGGGGTTACCTCTTTTTTTTGAACCAGTTCCGCCAGCCCGGTAGCATCGTATTTCCAGTAAGGAAACAAAGACATGTACGCTCCTCCTTTTAATTATAAAGAACGGGATCTGTTCTTATTTGATTAATCATACCAATTTTCTGTGATATGATCAATGATATTTACCGGAAGGCCCGGCTATCGGGGCGGCCCGGGCCCGGTTGCTTCCCCGGCCGGCTTATGTTATATTACAGACGGAAAAAAAAGGTTAAGAGGTGGCTATATTGAGCCCGGTTAGAGTTAGATTTGCTCCCAGTCCCACGGGTGAACTGCATATCGGCGGCGCCCGCACGGCGCTGTTCAACTATCTTTTCGCCCGTGCCCAAAAAGGCACTTTTGTTTTACGAATTGACGATACCGACCTGGAGCGATCCCGCTCCGAGTATACCGAAAGGCTCCTGGAGGCGATGCGCTGGCTGGGCCTGGAATGAGATGAAGGGCCCTATCACCAGTCCCGCCGCCTGGAAGAGTATAAGAAAGAGGCGGAGCGCCTTCTGGAGGAGAAAAAGGCATACCGCTGCTACTGCACCCCCGAAGAGCTGGCTGCCGGCCGGGAAAAGGCCCGCAAAGCCGGCAAACCCTATCTCTACCCGGGCACCTGCCGCAACCTCTCCCCGGAAAGGATTGACGCCTACCGGGAAGCAGGCCGCAGCGCCGTGATCCGGCTGCGCATCCCCGATCACGGGGAGACGGTGGTGCACGATCTCATCCGCGGCGAAGTCAGCTTCAGCAACCGCGATCTTGACGATTTTATTATGATCAAATCAAACGGGCGGCCCACTTATAACTTTGCCAGCGTCGTCGATGACGCCGCCATGCAGATCACGGATGTGATCAGGGCCGAGGAGCACCTCTCCAATACGCCGCGCCAGCTGCTCTGCCTCGAAGCGCTGGGCTACAGCCCGCCCCGCTATGCCCATGTACCGATGATCCTGGCCCCCGACCGCAGCAAACTGAGCAAGCGCCACGGGGCCACGGCGGTGGAGGAATTTCGTTCCCAAGGCTACCTGCCGGAGGCGCTGGTCAATTACATGGCGCTGCTGGGCTGGTCGCCGGGTGAAAAAGAGATCTTGCCGCTGTCGGAGATGATCCCGCTCTTTTCCCTAAGCCGGGTCAACAAGACCGCTGCGGTTTACGATACAACCAAGCTCACCTGGATGAACGGCCAGTACCTGCGCCTGGTGCCGCCGGAGCGCCTGGCGGCGGAGGCGCTGCCCTTCTACGAAGCCGAGGGGCTGCTGCAGCCGCCCCTCGCCGGTGAAGAGAGGGAATACTACGAAAAAGTGGTCAGGGCGGTCTCCGACCGGGTAAAAACCCTGGCCGAGATGGCCGCGGCCTCCACCTACTTTTACCGGGAGATCGAGCCCTATGACGAGAAAGGGGTCAAAAAGCATTTTCGCAGGGAGGGCAGTGCGGCGCTGCTGCGCCGTGCCGCCGATCTGCTGCGCCGCCTGCAACCCTTTGACCTGGAGAGCGTGGAAAAAGCCTACCGCGGTTTAAGCGAAGAGCTGGAGATCTCCACCGGGCGCCTGATCCATCCCACCCGCCTGGCCATCTCCGGCAAAACCATGGGCCCGGGGCTTTTCGAGATCATCGTGCTGCTGGGCCGGGAAAAAACCGCGGCCCGCCTTGAAGAAGCGGCCCACTGGATTGAGCAGAACCCGAACCCTTTGGCTTGAGCGGTTCTGCACGTAAATCCAGTTGACAGATCGCCGGTTTTGCGTTAAACTAACGATTGAAAATCAAGTAGCATGGTAGAGGAACCACTTGGCCGGAGAAGAACGGTAGAACGGTAGGAGAGCTCCGCCAAAGCCCTCCCGGGCTTTTTTCTTTTCCGAAAAGTGTTCCCGCCGAAAAAATGGAGGGGAATTCAAGATGAAGAGAGTTTGGTTGGTAGCGCTTTTGGGTGTGCTGCTTTTTTCTTTTTTAGCAGCCGGTTGCGACCCGGAGGAACCCCGCGCAGATGGGGAGAGCCTTACCATCGGCATCGTCCAGTTCGCGGTTCATGACGCTTTGAACGACGCCCGCAAGGGTTTTATTAAAGCGCTGGAAGAAGAGGGTTTTGTCGACGGGGATAATGTCAGCATCATTACCCAAAATGCACAGGGCGAAGTGGCCACCGCCACCACGATAGCGGAAGGCTTTGTCGCCGACGGGGTGGACCTGATCCTGGCCATCGCCACGCCGGCCGCGCAGGCCGCCTGCAATGTTACGTCAGAAATCCCTATCATGATCACCGCGGTGACCGATCCGGTCGACGCCGGCCTGGCTGAAAG
>JAAZIE010000256.1 GCA_012510305.1 Bacillota bacterium
GGAAAGACAGCCTTTGTTCGCGGCGCCGCCTGCGGGCTTGAAGTTGGCGAAACGGTGACCAGCCCCTCTTTTGTTCTATTGAAAATTTATGCGGGCCGCCTGCCGGTGTACCACTTTGATTTTTACCGGCTGGACGAGGCCGCCTCTCTTGACGATTTGGGCTTCGATGAATATCTTCCCGGCGAAGGGGTTGCCTTTGTGGAATGGGCGGAAAACCTGCCGGATATCGTCCCGCCCTGCCGGCTCGAAATTATGATGGAACGTTTTTTTGATCGCCGCGGCGAGGGCCGCCGGATCCGGTTTAAACCCCGGGGGGATGAGGGCGCCGGGCTGCTTGACCGGGTGCTCGGGGGTTTAAGCCGGCATCTTGATGGAACCCTGAAGATGGCGCCGCGGGCAACCCTGAAGGATAGGGGAAAGTAGGGCTAAAACTGTTAATTCTCGGCCTGGACACAACCACGCTGGCCTGCAGCGCAGCCCTGTTGGGCGGGGATACGCTGCTCGCTGAATATACCCTGAATATCCGCAAGACTCATTCCGAGCGGCTGATGCCGCTTGTAGATGCCCTTCTTCAAGAAAGCGCGGTGGAGCGCGAGCAGCTGGAGGCGATCGCCGTTGCCGCCGGTCCCGGTTCTTTTACCGGTATTCGCATCGGCGTTTCCACCGCCCGGGCGCTGGCGCAGGGCCTGGATATTCCGGTAGCGGGTGTCTCCACCCTGCTGGCCCTGGCCGAGGCGGTGCCTTCGCCGGGCGCACTGATCTGCCGGCTGCTCGATGCCCGCCGCGGCGAGGTTTACAGCGCTCTCTACCGGCGCGAACCCGCTCCCTCCAGCGGCCTGGAGATGCTCTTTCCCCCGGCGGCCGTCGAGATAGATGCACTGGCCGGGAGGCTGAAGCGGTACGGCGAGCCCGTTATCTTTACGGGGGAAGGGCTGCCGGCATACGGTTCTTACCTTGCTTCGAAATTGGGCTCTGCGGCGATCCTGCCGCAGGCACCGCAGCGCCTTTGCCGCGCCGCCTGGGTGGCGCTCTGCGGGCGGCGTTTCTTGGAAAAAAACCCCGGGTCTTCTTTTCACGAGGTGCTGCCGCAGTACCTGCGCCGCCCTGAAGCCGAGCGCCGCCTGGCTGAGCAAAAGGAGGCCCCGCCGTGTCCCTGACCATTGAGCAGATGAAGACTGCAGATCTCGAAGATGTCGCCCGCATCGAAAAGAGCGCTTTTGAACAGCCCTGGACGGCCCAGTCCTTTCGCTCGGAGCTGATCAAAAACGACCTTGCTCACTACATGGTCGCCCGGATGGGGGAAAGGGTGGTCGGTTACGGGGGTATCTGGGTGATCTTCAATGAAGCGCACCTGACCACCCTGGCGGTGGATAAAGTGTACCGGCGCCGCGGCGTCGGCGCCGCGCTGCTAAGCGGGCTGATCGAGAGGTCGTCCCAACTGGGAGCCCGGCGCATCTCCCTGGAGGTGCGCCCGAGCAATCACGCCGCGCGCACCCTCTACAAGAAGTTTGGTTTTAACGCCCGCGGCCTGCGCAAGCACTACTACACGGATGAGGACGGCCTGGTCATGTTCAGAAACATCCCCGGCGCCGCTGGAGAGATCGATAATGACCCGGCCTCTTGAAGGGGAGCCCCGCTATATCCTGGGCATCGAAAGCTCTTGCGATGAGACCGCCGCCGCGGTGGTGGCCGGCGGGAGCCGTATCTGCAGCAATATCGTCGCTTCACAGGTTGAGGTACATGCCCGCTACGGCGGCGTGGTTCCCGAGATCGCCTCGCGGAGACATCTCGAGCTGATCAACCTGATCGTTGAACAGGCTCTTGCGGAAGCGCGCCTCACTTTAAAGGGGATAGACGCCATCGCCGTCTCCAACGGCCCCGGCCTGGTGGGAGCGCTGATCGTGGGCGTCTCCACGGCAAAAGCGCTCGCTTATGCGGCCCGGCTGCCGCTGATCGCGGTCAACCATGTGGAGGCTCACCTTTATGCCAATTTTCTTACCGGTGCCGGAATCCGCTATCCGCTGGTGGCGCTCATCGCCTCCGGCGGCCATACCACCCTGCTGCTGATGCCGGCGCCTGAAAACATTGTGGCCCTGGGACAAACCCGGGACGACGCCGCCGGTGAAACCTTTGACAAGGTGGCCCGGGCGATGGGCCTGGGTTACCCCGGGGGGCCCCGGATTGACCGCCTTGCCTTGACGGGCCGAAGGGAGGCGGTGGAGTTTCCCCGCGCCTATCTGGACGACGAGGCCCGCTTCGATTTCAGCTTTAGCGGCCTGAAATCGGCGGTGATCAATTACCTTCATCACCAGCGCCAAAAGAAAAATGAGCCGCACGCACCCGACC
>JAAZIE010000257.1 GCA_012510305.1 Bacillota bacterium
AGATCGAAAATTACAATGTCAGCGTAATACCCCTTTTGCACAGTCCCGCGCTTCCCTATCCTCATCGTCGCGGCCGGCAGCGAGGTGCATTTTTTGATCCCCTCTTCGAGGGACAGCAGTTTTTTCTGTTTTACAAAAATATCGATGAACCGCGGGAAACAGTCGTAAAAGACATGAGCCGGCCTGCCCACCGGGCGCAGTATCGTATCGGTGGAGGGCATCGACAGGGGGTGGGTGAAGCCCGACCACATGGAACGGAAAGAGAAGGGGTCGTCAGGCCTGGTGGGCGTATGAAAGACCATAACCTGCCCCTTTTCCTCGATCAGAAGATCGCAGATAACGTCAAAGGGCTCCTTCCCGGCCAATTTACCGATCTCGGGAAAGGTCTTCCCCTCCATCCAGCGGTTGTGCTCACTGGCCACGGCCATAACCCGAAGGCCGTTCCAACCGGTCATCTTCAGATAATTGAAGGACCAGGTGGCACCGTCGCGATGCGGCCAAAGAGGCTCCACATTTTTGATATCCCAGAGCACTCTTTTTCGGAATGAGCGGTCCTTCAAGCGCTCCAGCGCCTCGCCCTTGCTTCCCTCGGAGGCGTACGGCGGCAGGAAGGCAAAGAGCTCGGTGAACCCCTGCGATGTGGGAACCATATCAAAATTGACCCGGAGCCCCTCCGCTCTCTTTCTCTCGATAAGTCTCAACATGGGCTCCAACCCTTTCTCGATAGGGATGGGGAGCCTCAACCGGTTGTAGATGAATGAACCCGCCTGTATTACCGCTTTGGTAATCGCGGTGAGCCCTTTTGAATAGGGCTGCCAGTAAAGGTGTGAAATCTGCACGGCTATATCGCTGCGCCGGCCCACTGTGAAGACCTCATCGAGGGCGCTGTCCAGCGTATGCGAATAGCTTCGCAGGTGCGAGGTGAATATGCCGCCGTATTTCCGCAGCACCTTCCCGCAGCCGATCAGCTCCTCCAGATCGCTTTGCAGCCCCGGAAAGTACTGCAGGCCGGTGCTCAACCCGAAGCAGCCCATCTCCATCGATTCCTCGAGGTATCGCTCCAGCAGCTTTTGCTCCTCTGCGGTGAGAATCCTTGTCACCAGGCCCGAAGCGGCTATGCGCAGGGTGCCGTGCCCGGCCAGAGTCCCGGCGTTCAGCAGCATCCCCTTTTTCTGAACATGCTCCATATATTCTGCGGGTGTCTCCCAGCAGGCAACCTCGTCCATCGATTTGCCGTTCAAGTTCTCCAGGTGTGCCAGAATGGCCCCGCGCTTATCGGGGGGGATGTAGCTGCATGAGAAGCCGCAGTTACCGCCGATGAATGTGGTGATACCCTGCATCACCAGGGGCTTGAGAATCTCGTGATGGTTCTCTTCGGGAAGGACAAAATCTGCATGAGAATGAATATCGATGAAGCCGGGCGCCACAATTTTACCGCCCGCATCAATAATGTTCCCGGCGGCAGCGCTGCCCAGGGCACCCACTTCCGTGATCTTTCCTTCCTTAATTCCGATGTCAGCGCCGTAGCAGGGTTTACCGGTACCGTCAGCAATGGTTCCGTTTAGGATCACTGTATCGAACATATCTACCACCCCTTCTTGAAATTATTGGTCCGCCTACTTTTTTGCCAACTCCAGATCACAGCCTGCTGCTGCTGCCATAGAATTAGAATTAACGGAAAATAGAACCATCCCTCGACAGTATTACCACAAGCTCCGGGTATTTTCCTGCCGGCGCAGCTTCATCGCTTGAAAACAGGCCTCCCGGGAGGGGTTGGATTTTGTTGCATACAGGAGTCTCTTGCCGTGGTATTATGGGCTTGGACTCAATTACATACGATGAGGTGTTTTGCTGTGACCGGAAGATATGAAAGGGTTATACAATTTGGCAAATCATCTTTACAGAAACTTGTTTCCAGCCTGCAGCGTTTTCCGGAAACCCTGCTTCTCTGTACCGCCACCGCCGTGGTGCTGATGCTTCTCAACCACGGAGAACCCGGTGCGGATACAAGCTCAGGCGATCTTCTGATGCGGCTGGCCGCAGTGCTGGCCCTGGGTGTACCGCTCTCCCTTTGTCTAAAGGTCTATTTTGAAAGAGCCTCTGCGCTGAAAACGGCGCCCCGGATAGCAATTTATACCGGTGCCGCTGCCGCTCTGATCCTCTACTATTTATTCCTGATCAAAGATTTTGAAATGGTTTCCCTGACGCGGTATGCAGCAGTAAGCCTGGCCCTCTACCTGGTGTTCACTTTCATCCCCTATTTTTACCGCAGGCAAAATTACGAGCTCTATGTGATTAAGCTATTTATCAGCTTTTTCGTGACCTACCTTTTTGCCTCCGTGCTGTTGGGGGGGCTTTCCGCCATCCTGGCCACGGTGGGTTATCTATTTTCCATGCAAATTCCCACGGAGCTTTACGGCGATATCAGCCTTATCGTCGGCGGTATCTTCGCGCCGGCTTTTTTCCTGGCGGATATCCCCCAAAGCAACCAGGATCCGGACCCGAAAAGCTACCCCAAGGTGATCGGCATCCTTCTAAGCTATATCATGATGCCGCTGATCCTGGCCTACAGCATCATTCTCTACCTCTATTTTATTAAAATACTGGTGGCGCAGCAGTGGCCCGAGATCATGGTTTCACACCTGGTCCTTTGGTACGCCATCATCAGCACGCTGGTGCTCTTCGGTATCCACCCGCAACGCAAAGAAAGCCGGTGGAACGAGATATTCACCGCTTTCTTTCCCAAGCTGGTTCTGCCGCTTTTGGCGCTCATGTTCGCGGCCATGGGCATACGGATCCACGCCTACGGGATCACCGAAAACAGGTACTTTGTGCTGGCGGCCGGCCTGTGGGTTACCGGAGCCATGCTCTACCTGATCCTTACCAGGAAGCCCCGCAACCTTTTCCTGCCCGCTTCGCTGGCCCTGGTGGCGGTCCTCTCCGTCTTCGGCCCCTGGAGCAGCTATTCCCTCTCCGTGTACAGCCAAAACCGCCAATTTGATAAAATCGCGGCGGAGCATGACCTGATCCAGGATGGAAAAATCGCTGATACAGCCGCAGACCTTCCCGAAGAGACGAAACAGGAGCTCAGCTCTATCCTGCTCTATTTCGACCGCCAACACGGGCTCGATCGTCTTCAGGCGCTGCCGGAGGATTTTTCCCTGGAGGAGATGGAGACACTGCTTGGATTTCCTATTGACGAATACACGCTCCCCGGCGACCAGGAAGAGGTCTATTTCCATTATTCCCTCGACACCAAAGAGGCCTTCTTTGATATTTCGGACTTTGATTATTTCATGCACTTTACCTCGGTAGAACAACGCTACCACGCCGGCGCGCTCGAAGCGGCCTATTCTCCCGAAGGACATGAACTGAAAATCGTGCTGCATGGCGAGCCGGTCTATTCAAAAAATGTCGCCGCCATCGCTGAAAAATTGCACTACGGCAGCGCCGGTACTTTAAGCGAGGACCTGTTATCGAAGGAAAGGGCGACCCATGTTGATCACCGCG
>JAAZIE010000258.1 GCA_012510305.1 Bacillota bacterium
GAAGTAATCAATTAGGGAGTGCGCCCTGCCGGCCGCCGGAATACCGATTTGGAGGTGAGGCTCATGCAGATCAAAAACCCGCTCCTTTCTTACGCTTACAAGATCATCCTGCTCGGTGCGGTATCTGCGGGTTTATATCTCAGCGTGTTCGATTACGGGAAGGGCTTTAGCGCTTTGTCGCTGCGCTATTTCACCATTCAAAGCAATATCCTCGTAGCGCTGGCGCTCCTTTATCTTTTATTTTCCAGGGAAAGCAGCCGGGTGCGGCCCATCGTCCGCGGCAGCGTTCTTTTGAGCATCCTGATTACAGGCCTGGTATTTCATCTTTTGCTAAGGCCGCAAATGGGCGTTTATTTTGCCGGCGGAATCGACCTGGCCAATCATCTCACCCATACGGCGGCGCCGCTGGGTTTTTTGCTGGACTGGATCTTGTTTGATCGAAAAGGGCGGATGCAAAGGGCCCATCTGCCTTTCTGGACCGCTTTCCCCCTGCTTTACTGGTTGTGTTCGATCCTGGTGGGTGCAAAAACCGGTTTTTACCCTTATTTCTTTATGGACATAGGCAAGCTCGGATACGGCGGGGCGCTGATATGGCTGGCTGTTTTGAGCGCAGTCTTTTTGCTGATCGGCCTGCTTTTAATCGGGCTTGACCGGCTGCTGAACCGCCGCATCCCTGCGGAAAAATGAGATCGCCGCCAGAGTTTTTTAGCGGTAAATTACACCGGGGCGCTGCTCTGAAAATGAGGTCCCGGTGTATTTTATTTCCGCACTGGCGGTATGGGTTGTGTTGCTGTACTTTATTGAATTATGTGTCACCGTATAGTATACTTGCTATACGGTGATTCCTCATGAATACAAAAATGGAACTGCAAAAAACAGGGGGATCCCTCCTGATATTAATATTGGCTTTCGGGTCTCTTTTGGTGGGTGGGTTTATTTACATACTGTGGCGGCCGGAAACAATAATATTCATCAGGTGGCTGGATACATATGGTTGGGGAGCACCTCTTGATTTTTTTCAAATGTTCGGCAACAAATATTACCACCTCGTTCCGGCGTGGGTGGTGTTTTCTTTGCCCAATGGTTTGTGGGCTTTTTCTTATACGATAATTATCTTGCATCTGTGGTGGAAACATAATTCCCCTATAAAATATTTTTGGTTTATATCTATACCGGTTGTGGGAATGGGCTATGAAACGATGCAGTACCTGAAGGTAATACCCGGCACTTTTTGTGTGGAAGATCTAACTCTATGTGCCGCTGGAATTATGTTGGGCATAGCAACAGTTTGTTTCGTTGGGGGGAGGCCTATAGAAATATAGCCATATTCATGATTTTAGCTTTTGTTGAGGGTATCGATGCCTTAATCGGCGTATCCAAAAAAATAAAAACAGGAGGCTGCATCGGTGAAAAAAGTCTACTGGAAAACTATAATATCTGTCCTTGTGCTCACTCTTTTTATTTTCCTGGCGCTGGGTAGCGGAGAAGGCTCTGACGTTGACAGGGGAGATGGTGATAACGCAACCGAAGTTGATTCAAGCAAGAAAACTGATAATGACAAAGACAAGATCTCCATCCAAAAGGACTATACTGTAAATGGGCTCAAAATTACCATCGGGGAGATTGAGCTTCACAAAGATAAGGTTGTAGTGGGCATAACGTTAAAAAATAAAACAGAGAATACGCTAAGCTTTTACCCCGACCAGGGAAATGCCGTAATGGGTTCCATGCAACTGGAAGGTAACATGTTCATGACAGAGGGAGATATATCCGGCGATATCCACGGCGGGGTTACAAAATCAGGGGTGCTCTTCTTCACAGCACCGGAAGATAAAGAGCTTCCTAAAGAGAAATCTATAACCCTCCATCTGGGTGATGTATACGACGAAGACTCTTTTTCCGCCAAGGAATTCAAAGCTACCCTGTCCCTGGAGTAAATAAAGCTCACAAGCTGTTGGCTGTCTTTAATTAGATAACTGGACACAACAAAAACTTTCCCAAAGGGCTAAAAGCAATTAAATGTTGCCTTTGGCCCTTTGGGAGTATATTATGGGAGAGGGGCAATCTATTTCCGGATAAAATAGCGCTGATTGCTCTGGCCGCATCTCCTTTGTAGTGCTCAGCATAGGCGGCCTTCCGCAGTAAAGTTTACCCCTGCACTTTGTATTCGGTACAGGAGAACATGATATTCAACGAGGTGAATGAGCTGTGCCCGATGAATTACGGCGGCTTCAGGAAGAGGTCAGGGTGCTGCAGGAAGAGCAGCAAAAGATGAGCGAGCGGCTGAAGGTGATCTACCAATGGCTCACCCATCTCGATAAAGGGCTGGCCCAGCGTGAGGCTGCGCCTCCCCCGGCCGAGCCCGTTGCGCCCGCCGAGCCGGCGCCGCCCCCCCCTGCAGCAGCAGTCACCCCGGTTCCCCCGCCGCCAAAAAAGCCGGCGCGGGATCTGGAGGCCAGGATCGGCGGTATCTGGCTGAACCGGATCGGAATGATCATTTTTCTCCTGGGAGCGGCTTTCTTTCTCAAGCTGGCCTATGACTGGGGCTGGATCAACGAGACCGTCAGAATCATTATCGGCGCCGCCGCGGCCGGCGTGCTTTTGGGGTTTGGCGAAAGAAACCGGCGCCGCGGTTTCACCGCCTTTGCCCAGGGGCTCACCGGGGGCGGTATCGCCCTGCTTTACTTCACCATCTTCGCCTCTTTTTACTATTATAACCTCATCAGCGACGTCATCGGCATGAGCTTGCTGATCCTTGTCACCATCGGGGCCGTGCTGCTGGCTCTTTACCAGGAAGCCCGGGCGGTGGCCGCTATCGGGCTGCTCACCGGTTTCCTCAACCCCGCCCTCTTTATCGCCGAAGAGCCGCGCTTCGTTTTGCTCATAGTCTACCTGATCCTGCTCAACCTGGGGCTTTTGGCCCTGGTCTACTTCAAACGCTGGAATTTCCTCGGGGTGCTCTCCTTTGTTTTTACGAACGCCTTTCTCACCTGGACCCTGAGTTACCGCCTCGGTCATCCGCACCAGGGCTTGCCGATAACAGACACCCAAATCTATCTCAGCATCTTCTTGCTGCTGTTCCTGGCGCCGCTGCTGCTGCAGGTGATCAAGCGCCGCGAACCGCTGGCCCCCGTGGGGCTTTTCCTGCTGGCGGCCGGAGCAGTAGCCTACTACGCCCTGAGCTGGGCCAACCTGAACCATGATTTTCCCGGTTACATGGGCTGGTTTACCCTGTGCCTGGCCGGGTTTTACCTGCTGGTCGGCTCCGCCCTGCTGCCGTCGGCGAAAGATGATCCCCGGGCTCATTTCACCGCCTTTTCCCTTGCCGCGGTGCTCCTGGTCGTCTTCGTGCCGCTGCAGCTCGAGGGAGCCTGGATTCTGGCCGGCTGGACTCTTGAGGCGGTGCTGCTCTGTTTTCTGGGCTTGCGCCTGGCGGACAAAAGAATCCGCGGCGGCTTCTGGGCCCTACTCTCGCTGGCCCTGCTGCGCCTGATCATCGTGGAGTGGACCATCCCGTATGAACCCGAGCACTACCGCTTTCTGATCAACCAGACCGCCCTGCTCACCTTCGGCTTCATCGCCGTGCTGCTCCTGTTAAACCGCCTTTACCATCGCTACCGCAAAGAGACCGGGGAGAGCAACATCCTGGCCGGTGCGGCGGGACTGCTGCTGCTTTTCTTCGGCAGCATGGAGCTTTACCGCTTCGGCGGCGCCCTCGCTGCGCTCACCGGCACCGAAGAGTATTACGAAAACCTGGCTCTCATGGCGATCTCGCTGTTCTGGGGAATTTACGCCGCCGCGCTCATGATCGCCGGGTTCATCCGCAGCTCGCCCCCGCTGCGCTACGCTGCCATCGGCCTCTTCGGAATGACCCTGGGCAAGTTGCTCCTTTTTGACCTGGGTTTCCTGGATCTGGCCTACCGCATCATCTCCCTGGTTATATCGGGGCTGATCCTGCTCGGTGCCTCCTATCTCTACCAGCGGCACCGCGACCGGCTCAATCCGGAGGCGCCGCAGCCTCCTGAAAAAAGCGACCTTTAGGGTTCAGCCCGGCCGGCTGAAAAACGCCTCCAGATCACCGCTGTATTTATTTGAAATTAAATGAATTTTTATCTTGACACCATGACGTGGTGGTGTTATGATACTGTCAAGACATTGGCTGAAGGGAGGGTTAATGCGGTGGAAAAGGAAACTTACCGGATCGGGGAGCTGACGGAGCTGGCCGGGGTTACCCGGAGAACAGTGCACTATTATATCAACA
>JAAZIE010000259.1 GCA_012510305.1 Bacillota bacterium
CCTGCACGCATGGACCGGAAAAGCGCCTGCTTCATCGCCCGGCGAAAAGCAATCCGCCTTTTCAGCTGCCCGGCGATGCTCTCCGCCACCAGGTATGCGTCGAGATCGGGGTTTTTAATCTCTACAATATTTAAGTGAATCTTTTTGCCTGTTTTCTTCTCCAGCGCCTTCCGCAGCCCCTCGACTTCTGAACCGCCGCGCCCGATGACCATGCCCGGCTTGGCCGTGTGGATATGAATGCGCAGCTTGCTGGCAGCCCTCTCCGTCTCCACCCGGGAGACACCGGCGTTAACCAATCTTTTACGAATGTACCGGCGAATCTCCAGGTCTTCATGGAGCAGCTCGGTATAGTTTTTGTCGGCAAACCACCGCGCATCCCAATCGCGGATAATACCGATGCGAAAACCGATGGGGTTTACTTTTTGTCCCACTCTTTACCCCTCCTTTCTCTCTCTGACAACTACCGTGATATGGCTGGTAGGCTTGCGGATGAGGTGGCGTCGCCCCCGTGCACGCGGCCGCACCCGCTTGAATACCGGCCCTTCGTCAACGTAAATTTTATCTACATAAAGCCGGCCCCAGCGCAGCTCCAAATTGTTTTCTGCGTTGGCGGCAGCCGAGCTGACCACCTTGGTCACAACCCGGGCCGCACGGGTAGGCGTGTAACGCAGGATGCCCAGCGCTTCGTCAACATCCTTATGGCGCACCAGGTCAACCACGGCCCGCGCTTTACGCGGTGAAATGCGAACAAATCGAGCCTGTGCCCTAGCTTCCATGCTCAAACTACCTCCTCTTCACTACCTCAACGAGGTGGACCGCTCGGTATGATGGCCGTGCCCCCGGAAGGTGCGGGTTGGCGCAAATTCACCCAGCTTATGGCCAACCATATCTTCGCTAATATAGATGGGGATATGCTTGCGCCCATCATGGACGGCAATGGTATGCCCCACCATCTCCGGAAATATGGTTGAACGCCGGGACCATGTTTTGATCACCCTTTTTTCTCTTCTCTCGTTCATGCTTTCTATTTTATTCATGAGGCGCTCTTCTACATAAGGTCCTTTTTTCAGCGAACGAGCCACATCTTCAACCTCCCTTCAGCGCTAAAAAGCAGCTAACCCTTGCGCGAGCGGACAATGTAATGATCGGACTGTTTTTTCTTGCGGCGGGTCTTGTAACCCTTGGTCGGCTTTCCCCAAGGGGTCACCGGGCTGTCCAACCCGATGGGGGCTTTGCCCTCGCCGCCGCCGTGCGGGTGGTCCACCGGGTTCATTGCCGAACCGCGGACCTTGGGCCGCCTGCCGGTCCAGCGGCTCCGGCCGGCCTTGCCCACACGAATATTTTCATGCTCCAAGTTCCCCAGCTGCCCCACCGTCGCGCGGCAGTGCAGCGAAACCAGGCGGACCTCCCCCGAGGGAAGGCGCAGGTGAGCGTATTTCCCTTCCTTGGCCGCCAGCTGCGCCGCCGATCCGGCAGAGCGGGCAAACTGCCCGCCGGCCCCCACGTTAAGTTCAATGTTATGCACAAAGGTGCCCACCGGGATGGCACTCAGCGGCATGGCGTTGCCCGGCCGAATCTCCACCCGGGGCCCGGAGAGAAGCGTATCACCCACCTGCAGGCCCAGCGGCGCTAAAATATAGCGCTTTTCACCGTCTGCATAATGGAGCAGGGCAATATTCGCCGAACGGTTGGGATCGTACTCGATCCCGGCAACCCGGGCCGGAACCATATCCTTGTTTCTTTTAAAATCGATTAGCCTGTATTTTCTTTTATGACCCCCGCCGCGGTGCCGTGCGGTAATTCTACCGTAGACATTGCGGCCGGCGCTTTTTTTCAGCGGCTGCAGAAGAGTTTTTTCCGGTTCTTTTTTGGTAATCTCTTCGAAAGCTCTTCCCGTAAAGAAGCGCCGTCCCGGCGAAGTCGGTTTGTATTTTTTTAAAGACATCTTTCTGCCACCTCCCGTCTATCAGCGGCCCTCAAATAGTTCGATCGGCTTGCTGTCTTCAGCCAGGGTAACGATCGCTTTTTTCCAACGCGCCTTGTAACCGGGAGGGTACCGGCCGAGACGTTTTTTCTTACCCTTAAAATTGGCCGTGTTGACCGCCTTTACTTTAACCTCAAATATTTCTTCCAGCGCACGCTTGATCTCAATCTTGTTTGCTTCCCGCTTCACTACAAAAGTGTACTTGTTGTCTTCCAACAACTGCATCGATCTCTCAGTAATTACCGGGCGCACAATGATATCGCGGGGATCTTTCATGCCCCGAACACCTCCTCAACCTTCTTCAGAGCATCCTGCGACAGCACCAGGTAGTTATGATCCAGAATGTCGAGTACATTCAACTGCGGCGCAATCATTGTTTTAACGCCGGGCAGGTTGCGGGCCGACTTGATTATGTTTTCATCGGGCTGCGCCGTAACAATGAGGGTTTTCCCGGTGGTACCCAGTTTCTCCAGCAGACTCACCAGGGCCTTGGTCTGCGGTTTTTCTATTTTGAAATCATCCACCACCACGAGTTTTTCCTCCTGAACCTTGGCGCTTAGAGCTGAACGCAGCGCCACCCGGCGCATTTTTTTCGGTATACGGTAGCCAAAATCGCGCGGATGAGGACCGAAAGTGACCGCGCCCCCCACCCAGATCGGTGAGCGGATGCTGCCGTGGCGGGCCCGGCCCGTCCCCTTCTGAGGCCAGGGCTTGGCTCCGCCGCCGCGTACAAAACTGCGCCCTTTCGTCGCCGCCGTGCCCCGGCGACGGCCGGCCCTTTGGGCGGCAGCAGCATGGTAAAGCGCGCCCTCGTTGATCGACGCTGCAAACAGCCCGGCCTGCACTTCCACTTTGCCGGCCTGTTCGCCGTCCCGGTTATATAACGTTAACTTGGGCATATCAGGGCTTCTCCTTTCATGAACGCTTCCTTGAACTATTTCCTGGACGTCGTCTTCACTTCCACCAGGCCTCCTCGGGGACCGGGAACTGAACCCCTCACCAGCAAAATATTTTTATCCCCGTCAGCCTGGACTACCTGCAAGTTCTGGACCGTCCGTCGGCGCCCGCCCATTCTGCCGGGCAGGAGGCGCCCTTTAAAAACCCGGGAGGGATCTACCGCCCCCAGGGATCCGGGGCCGCGGTGATGGCGCGAACCATGGGTCCGCGGTCCACGGGCAAAACCTAAGCGCTTGATCGAACCGGCAAACCCCTTGCCCCTGGAGACAGCGCTGACATCAACATGTTCACCGGCGGAAAATATATCGGCGCGCAGTTCATGCCCCGGCTTAAACTGCGGCAAGTCCTCTTCTTTTACCCTGAATTCCCGTAAATAACGGCAGGGCTTCACCCCGGCTCGTTGCAAATGACCGCGCAGGGGTTGGTTCATTTTCTGCTCTTTTTTTTCCTGAAACCCAATTTGAATACTGCTGTAACCGTCTGAAGCGGCGCTCTTAACCTGGGTTACATAACAGGGTCCGGCCTCCAGCACGGTCACCGGAACAGCATGCCCCTGCTCATTATAGACCTGCGTCATCCCTACTTTACGCGCCAGTATAGCCTTGCTCATAATGCGACGACACCTCCTGCTTGAAAAACAGCCTAGAGCTTGATTTCAATATCCACGCCGGCGGGAAGATCCAGCCTCATGAGAGCATCGATTGTTTTCGACGTAGGATCGAAAATATCGATTAAACGCTTATGAGTGCGCATCTCGAACTGCTCCCGAGAATCCTTGAACTTGTGCGGCGCCCGGATCACCGTATAGAGACTTCTCTCCGTAGGCAGCGGTACCGGCCCGGAAACTTCCGCCCCGGTCTGTTTTGCCGTATCCACTATTTTACCGGCGGATTGATCCAGCAACTGGTGATCAAAACCCTTGAGCCTGATGCGGATTTTTTGGTTGGCCATCTCAGTGCCCCCTTCTTAACGCTCCGAGAAATATTGCTACATAGATCGCGATCTCTTACTCCGTCACCGCGGTGACCACTCCGGCGCCGACGGTGCGGCCGCCCTCGCGAATGGCAAAACGCAGCCCCTGTTCGATGGCCACCGGGGTAATCAGCTCGATATCCATGTTAATATCATCGCCGGGCATGACCATCTCGACG
>JAAZIE010000260.1 GCA_012510305.1 Bacillota bacterium
CCTTCCCCGAGTCGGCAGTTTCCGCTATTGAAGGGATGGCCCTTTACGCCGACTTCAGGCGCACAAACGATGCCGCCCCCTCTCTGCCGTTACCCAAGGTTGGCCGGGACATTGTCAAGGCAACTTTTTACGATGTGATCAAGGACAGGCGGGTCCAGCTGATGGGCTATGAGTCTTCCCGGGTGCTGGATGCTTACGGGATCCCGGTTAATCATACCTACCTGGCCACCTCGATGGAAGAGGCCTGCCAGATTGGACAAAAAATAGGCTTTCCCGTGGTGCTAAAAATATCCTCACCGCAGATCGCCCACAAAACCGATGTTGGCGGAGTCGAGATCGGCCTGCACAACCGGCGCGAAGTGGAAAAGGCTTACCGGAGAATCGAAGAGCGAGTGGGCCGTTTTATGCCCGATGCTCCGATTTACGGAATCGAGGTATCGAAGATGGTTGACGATGGTGTAGAGGTCATCATCGGCATGTCCCGGGATATTCAGTTTGGGCCGATGATCGCTTTCGGCCTGGGCGGGATCTATGTAAACTTGATCAAAGATGTCTCTTTCCGTCTGGCTTCCGCCTTGAACAACAAGAAATCCATTGAGGAGATGATCGCCGAAACCAAGGCATTTACGCTGCTCAAGGGCTACCGCGGTCAAAAATCTGCGGATATGGGTGCGCTGATCGATGCCATTTACCGGACGGCACGCCTGGTTCAGGATTTCGAGGAGATCACCGAGATGGATATCAACCCGCTCCGGGTCTATACCAAGGGAGCTACCGGCGTGGATGTTAAGATAACGATCAGCCAACCGGAATGAAAAGAGACCAAAAGAACAATGAGGTGAAAAGATGAAAACATTATATTTTACCGGTAAGGCCGGCGACGGGAAAACTGCAGCCGCCCTCGGTTTTGGGCTGAAGCTCCGGGAAAAAGGCCTCAAGGTTTCCTATTTCAAGCCCTTCGGTTTCCAAAAAGGTATGGCCAAAAGGGAAGACGACGACGTTCTGCTGATGCGCGAAGTTTTTGAACTTCCCTTTTCCAGCGAGGTGATCTGCCCGGTAACGCTCAACCCCCATTACTTGACCGGTTACTTTCTTAAAAGTAAGGAGAGCATCCTGCCCCTGCTGGATGAATCGTATAACCGCCTAAAAGAAGGCTGCGATGTTCTGCTCATTGACGGTAGCGTATCTCCTTATGTCGGGTGCAACCTTAAAGCCGACGACTTTAGCCTGGCCGAACGGTGGAGCGCCGGGCTCATCTATGTACTGCGGGCGGACTGTGATTTTGACCTGGACCTGGGCCTGCTTTACAGCGAGCTGTGGGCCTGCCGCAACATAAAGCTCCTCGGCATCCTCTTCAACAACATCTGCCGCACCCACCTGGATAAAACCAAGGGGCTCTACAAACCCATTCTCGAGGAGAACAAGCTGCCCGTCCTGGGAATAGTCCCACGCAAAGAGGAGATCACCACCCCCACCGTGGCTGAATTCAACAGAGCTCTCAACGGTGAAGTCCTCGCTGCGCCGGATAAAATGAATCGTCCGGTTGAAGAAGTTGTTGTGGGCACGATGACCATAGAAAGCGCCCTGGGCTACCTGCGGCGCGCGCCAAACAAGGCGCTCATCACCGGCGGTGACCGCAGCGACATGGCCCTGACAGCCCTGGAAACGAGTACTTCGGTAATTATTTTTACCGGGGGCCTTTACCCCAATGTGCGTGTTCTGGCCAGGGCGGAGGAGAAGGAAGTCCCCGTAATCCTGGTCCACGACGACACCTACACCACCGTTGAAAGCCTTCATAGTGTTTACCGCAGCATCCACCCTGACAACACTGCGGCGATCAAGATTGTCAAGAAGGTGATCGAAAACTATGTTGACTGGGAACCGGTGCTCGAGTATGTGAAAACCGGCTAGATATATCTTATAACGATAATCTTCGCTCTTCGTGCCGGCC
>JAAZIE010000261.1 GCA_012510305.1 Bacillota bacterium
GGCATTAAGGGAGCCCCAGCCTCCCACAACGTCACCCTGAGCGAAGCGAAGGGTCTCTGCCGGCCCGGCTGCGCCCAGAGGGAACGACCGGTGTTTTTGATGGAAGCCTCGCCTTGACGCGTGAGATCCTTCGGGCTGCGCCCTCAGGATGACAGGAAATGAGGCCCTCAGGATGACCGAAAAAGTGGCCCTCAGGATGACCGAGAACGTGAATCTTGTTGAAATAAATGATCTGCAGCGGTTTGTGCCGCCGGGGTTGGGTCGGGCATGCCCGACCCTTACAATTGGGGCGGTGGCAAAGGGCGCACAAGGGAGATGCACCTGGGGTAGCGGTCAGGCTCTCCCTCCTGTGGCAGCCCCTGTTTTTTATGAAGATGAGCGTGCTGCAAAAGCGCGGTTATATCTTCACCGGGGCGCCGGGGAAGCGCATGGTGGAAAAATAGTCGTCCACCGTTTCAGCCCGGCGGATCAGCTGCACGGTGCCGTCTTCGCGGAGCAGCAGCTCGGCGGGGCGCAGCTTGCCGTTGTAGTTGTAGCCCATGGCATAGCCGTGGGCGCCGGTGTCGTGGATGACGATAAGATCGCCCGGCTCCACTTCGGGCATCGGCCGGTCGACGGCAAACTTGTCCGCATTTTCACAGAGCGAACCGGTGACGTCGTAGATGCGGTCGCGGGGCTGCTCTTCTTTGCCCGGTACGGTGATATGGTGGTAGGCGCCGTAAATGCCCGGCCGCATCAGGTCGGCCATGCAGGCGTCAAGGCCGACATACTCCTTGTATTTGCTGGCCACGTGGCGCACCCGGCTGACCAGGTAACCGTAGGGGCCGGTAACCATGCGTCCGCATTCGAAGACCACGTTGACAGGATCAAGAGCGCTGTCGGCGATAATCTCCCGGTACTGTGCGGCGATCTGTGCCGAAACCTTTTCCAGGTCCACCGTTTTTTCTTCGGGGCGGTAGGGGATGCCCATGCCGCCGCCCAAGTTGATTGTTTCCAGGCGAAGGCCCGTTTCCCGGTTTATCTCCACGGCCGTCTCGAAGAGCAGGCGCGCGGTATCGGCAAAGCTGTCTTCACTGAGCTCGTTGGAGACGATCATGGTGTGCAGGCCGAAGCGCCGCGCCCCCTTTTGTTGGGCAGCCCGATAGGCTTTAACCAGCTGAGCCCGGGTAACCCCGTATTTCGCTTCTTTAGGCGAGCCGATAATGACGTTGCTGAAGCGGGCCTCGCCGGGGTTGAAGCGAAAAAAGAGCAGCTCGGGGATGCCGGCGCTCTGCTCCAGGGTTTCAATGTGGCCGATGTCGTCCAAGTTGATCACCGCGCCCAGGCGGGCGGCCTCGACAAACTCTTCCCCGGGGGTGTTGTTCGAGGTAAAGATGATCTCTTCCCCCCGGAAGCCGACCCTGTGGGCCAGGAGCAGCTCGGGAAGCGAGCTGCAGTCGGCCCCCATCCCTTCTTCTTTCAGGATCTTCAAGATCGCCGGGTTGGGGCAGGCCTTGACGGCAAAATAGTTTTTGAAGCCCGGCGCCCAGGAGAAAGCGCTGTAAAAAGCGCGGGCGTTTTCCCGGATCGCCTTTTCGTCATAAAGGTGAAAAGGGGTGGGGTGGGCGGCGGTAATCCGCTCCAGTTCACTTTTGGGCAGCGGTATTTTTTTGCGGTTGATAGTATCATCCTCCCGTAAACAATGACCAATAAATGAGGCCCTTTATAAGATCAGCCGGTTGGCGATGCTCTCCATCGCTTTTTCAATATCGGCGCGGTGCCCGAAAGCGCTCAGCCGGAAATAGCCCTCTCCCGAGGGACCGAAGCCGGAGCCGGGGGTGCCGACGACGTGTGCTTCCTGTAAAAGCCGGTCAAAAAATTCCCAGGAGGTCAGCCCTCCCGGGGTTTTGAGCCAGAGATAGGGCGCGTTCTCGCCGCCGTAAACGGTGAGGCCCAGCTCCTGCAGTCCCCGCTTGATTATGCGCGAATTTTCCATGTAGTAGCCGATGAGCTCGCGGCATTCCCGCAAACCTTCCGGGGAAAGAACCGCCAGGCCGCCGCGCTGGGCGATATTGGAAGCGCCGTTAAAAAAGGTGGTCTGCCGGCGCAGCCAGCAGCGGTGCACCTCGGCGGGCTCGCCGCCTTCCACCACCAGGGTTTTAGGAACCACGGACCAGCCCAGGCGCACCCCGGTGAAGCCGGCAAACTTGGAGAAGCTGTTGATCTCGATGGCGCATTCGCGCGCTCCCTCGATCTCAAAGATGGTGCGCGGCAGGCCGGGGTCGGTGATAAATTCGGCGTAGGCGGCATCGAAGATGATCACCGCTTTGTGCCGCCGGGCGTAGTCGATGAATTCGCGGAGCTGCCGGTGACCGGCCACCGCCCCGGTGGGATTGTTGGGGCTGCAGAGATAGATCAGGTCTGCTTTTTGGGCCGGCGGTGCGGGGATGAAGCCGCTCTCTTCACGGCAGGGCATGTAGAGAAAACCGCTGTAGTTATCCCGCTCCCCGTCGTAGGAGCCGGAGCGGCCGGCGATGACGTTGGAATCGACGTAGACGGGGTAAGCCGGGTCCTGGAAAGCGATGACGCTGTCTGCGCTGAAGATGGACTGGATATTGCCGGCGTCGGGCTTGGCCCCGTCGCTGATAAAGATCTCGCCGGGGTCGATCTTCGCCCCCAGGCTTTCATAGTAGCGCGAGAGCGCCTCGCGCAGCTCCGTAAGGCCCTGCTCGTCGCCGTAGCCGGTGTAGGTCTCGGCGGCGGCGAGGCGCTTGACACCCTCCTCGAGCCCCCGGGCGACCCCGGGGGTGAGCGGCTCGGTGGTGTTGCCGATGCCGAGGCGGTGGATCTGCGTTCCCGGGTTGTCTTTCTGAAAAGCTTTCATCCGGCGTTCGATTTCAGGGAACAGGTAGCCCGCGGTCAGCTTGCGATAGTGGTGGTTGAGCCGGGCCATTTAAGTCGTTGCCTCCGGTATATCCAAATTTTCCATCGCTTTTTTAATTACAGCGTAGTGCTCTTCTTTCTCCAGGGGGCAGATGGGCAGGCGGAAAGCCTCCCGGCACCAGCCTTTCATGGACATGGCCGTCTTGATGGGGATGGGGTTGGTCTCGACAAAGCAGGCTTCGAAAAAGGGCATCAGCTGCTTTTCCAGCCGCCGCGCTTTCTCAAGATCGCCCTCCAGGGCGCTGTGGACCAGCTCCCTGATCCGGCGGGGGATCAGGTTGGCCGCCACCGAAACAACCCCGTTGCCGCCTGCTTCGATGAGGTCGACGGTCATATTGTCGTCGCCGCTGAGAACGGAGAATTCCCGGTGGCGGATGCCGATCAGCTCTTTCATCTGGGAAAGGTCGCCCGAAGCCTCCTTGACCCCGACGATATTGTCCTGTTCGCGCATCAGCCTGAGCAGGGTTTGGTTTTCCAGGTTAACCCCCGTGCGGCTCTTGATATTGTAGGGGATACAGGGGATGGAGACAGACTCGGCGACGGCCTTGAAATGCAGGTAAAGCCCCTTCTGGGTGGGCCGGACATAGTAAGGGTTCACCAGGAGGACCGCATCCACCCCGGCCTGCTCGGCATGCTGTGAAAGCTGAATCGCCTCGCTGGTGGCGTTGCTGCCGGTGCCGGCGACTACCGGCACTCTTCCGGCGGCAAATCTCACCGCAAGGTCGATCACCCGGTCATGCTCCCCGTGAGAAAGCGTCGAGCTCTCGCCGGTGGTCCCGCAGGGGACCAGCCCGTCAATGCCCGACTCGATCTGGTACTCGATCAGTTTTTTAAAAGCGTCGATATCTACCGCTCCCGTGGATGTAAAGGGAGTAACCAGCGCAGTAAAAACTCCCTGATAACGGTTGTTAATCTTTGACACCCCCGATTATCGAATTCATCAAATCGCCAATCCCGTAAAGACCGCTGCGGCCGCGGATCCACTCGGCGGCGAGAAGAGCGCCTTCGGCGAAACCGCTGCGGTTGCGGGCGTTATGTTCCAGGGTGATGCTGTCCACATCGCTGTCAAAAACGACGCGGTGTCTGCCGGGGAGCGCCCCCCCCCTGCTCGACGAAACCTGCAGCTCCTCGTCCCTGAGGCGGCGCTGCGGCAGTTCGCCCACCACGGTCTCTTTCCGGTCGAGTTTATCGATGAGGATACCGGCGATCATTTTAGCGGTGCCCGAAGGGCTGTCCACCTTACGGCGGTGGTGGGACTCGTGAACGAAAGGATCGTACTGGGGGAAGCGGTTCATCATCGCCGCCGCCGACTCCACCACCCTGTAGAACAGGTTTACGCCCAGTGAGAAGTTGCCGGCCCAGATCAGGCCGATGCCGCTCTTTTCAACGATGGCGGCAACCTGCTCCATCCGGTCGTACCACCCCGTTGTGCCGATCACTGCCGGCACCTTCAGCTCGCCGTAGCGGGCGATATTCTCCACCGCCGCCCGGGGCGAAGTGAAGTCTATTATAACATCGGGCGGCGATTGGAGACAAGCGAACTCCCGGTCAGTTACCTCCGGGGCATCGCTGTGAGGATCTACAATTATGGGAACCCGGTGTCCCCGCTCCAGGGCGGCCCGGTGAATCAACGCTCCCATCCGGCCGTAGCCGGCTAGACCGATCTGCATGACTATCCTGCTCCTCTCTTGGCTGCGTGCTTCTTTCGACAAATTGTGCGATCTGTCCTTTCCGGTAATTATACCCATTCTGCAAATATTTCGCCAGTCTGTTTTCGGAAATCCCCCAATAGACCAGGGACGGTGACCTTGGCCGCCCCATTTGCAGTAGTCCTGAGGGCCTTCTTCTCGGTCATCCTGCCTCTTTTTCTGTCGTCTTGAGGGCTTCTTTTACTGTTATCCTGAGGGTCTCTTTTACTGTCATCCTGAGGGCGTAGCCCGAAGGATCTCACGCCTTTGGTCGCAGCCTACATTTAAAACCCCGGGTGTTCGTTCTGTGCGGCGCCTGGCCGGTCGAGACTCTTCGCTTTGCTCAGAGTGACACGGAGGAGGCTGAGGGCGTTCGTTCTGTGCGGCGCCGGGCCGGCGGAGACTCTTCGCTTTGCTCAGAGTGACGATGTAGGAACTCGGGGCTAAAGGGAAAGCGGCCTTGAGCTCTCGGTGTTCAAGGGATGGAACAAGGTTTAGGCGAAGCGATAAAGGGTTATCCCCCGCCGAAGCAGAATTAAGATTTAGTATGTTGGGACAATTGATCCCGGCTGCTTTCCTACCGGAAGACACTATTCAAGGAGGTGCTTTCTGTGCTGCTCAATCCGAAGGATCATCAACGCGATTATCCCGATGCTCTTTCGCGGGAGATCATGCTCAAGACGATCGATTTCTTTGAAAGCAAGGGCAAGGTGAAGCTGAAGGAAGATGACCGTGAAAGGGTCTGGTACGATGACTTTTTGCAGTTTATCAAAGAGAACGAGATCTTCTACCAGTTGCTCACCCCCGGGCAATACGGGGAGGAGGGCTGCCGCTGGGACAGCTGGCGGAACTGTGAATTCAATGAAATACTGGCATTTTACGGGCTCCACTACTGGTACACCTGGCAGGTTTCCATCCTCGGGCTGGGCCCGATCTGGATGAGCAAGAACGATCAGGCCAAGCGCCGCGCGGCGCAGCTGCTCAAAGAGGGCCATGTTTTTGCCTTCGGCCTTTCGGAGAGGGAACACGGCGCCGACATCTACTCCACATCGACGAAGCTGGCCCCGCAGCCCGACGGAACCTACCGGGCCAACGGCGAGAAGTACTATATCGGCAACGGCAATATCGCCGAGATGGTCTCCACCTTCGGCAAGGTTGAAGGGACCGACGAGTATGTCTTTTTCACGGCCAACTACAAGCACAAAAATTACGAGCTGGTCAAGAACATTATCAACTCCCAGTCGTACGTGGCCGATTTTATCCTGCGCGACTATCCCATCTCCGAAGAAGAGATCCTTTCAAGAGGCGCCGGCGCCTGGGACGATGCCCTGAACACGGTCAACGTGGGCAAGTACAACCTCGGCTGGGCCTCTATCGGTATCTGCACCCATGCTTTTTACGAGGCGCTGAACCATGCCGCCAACCGCAGCCTCTACGGTATCTATGTGACCGACTTTCCCCATGTAAAGCAGCTCTTCACCGATGCCTATGCCCGCCTGGTGGCGATGAAGCTCTTCGCCCTGCGCGCGGCGGACTATATGCGCGCAGCTACGCTTGAAGACAGGCGCTACCTGCTCTACAACCCCACCATGAAGATGAAGGTGACCACCCAGGGTGAAGAGGTGATCAACCTGCTCTGGGACGTGATCGCGGCGAAGGGTTTTGAGAGCGATACCTATTTTGAGATGGCCGCCCGCGATATCCGGGCGCTGCCGAAGCTGGAGGGGACCGTCCACGTCAATATCGCCCTGATCAACAAATTTATCCCCAACTATTTTTTCAACCACCAGGACTACCCGGAGCTGCCGCGGCAGGATCAGCCGCAGCATGACCGTTTTCTTTTTGAGCAGGGCCCGGCCAGGGGGCTGGGGAAGATCCGCTTTCATGACTTTGCCCCGGCATACGATCGCTATGATCTGCCCAATGTACACCTCTTCAAGGAGCAGATCGCTCTCTTCAAAGAGCTTCTCCTGGGCGCTGCGCCCACTGCAGAGCAGCAAAAAGACACCGATCTCATGCTCACCCTGGGCGAGCTCTTCACCCTCATCGTTTACGGGCAGCTCATCCTGGAAAACGCGGTGATCTATGAACTGGATGACGATCTCGTCGACCAGATCTTCGATTTCATGGTCCGCGACTTCTCCAAGTTTGCCCTGCAGCTCTACAGCAAGCGAGGTGTCAGCGCGGCCCAGGCCGAGGGGCTGAAGAAGATGCTCCTGAAACCGGCTGATGACGCCAAGAAGTTCGATCGCTTCTGGAGCGACCGGGTCCTGTCGCTGAAAGACACCTACGAGATGAGCCCCTAGCCGGCGCGGAGACCTCTCCCCCATCTCTTTATGCACAGCCGAAAAAGCCGCCGGTCTGCCTGGAGCAGTCCGGCGGCTTTAACTGACCGCCTTTCCGGTGCGGTAAATCCCCCCTGCCCCCCTTTTTCAAAGGGGGGAATTTAAGCAGGCTTCGCCCGATCTTTGTTCGCAGGCTGTCCTTTTGGGGCAGTCCTATAATAAGGATGATCTGAGAGTAGATGGGCGGAGTTGCTCCGGGAAGCTTATTTGCCGGGTTGGACGGAAGGATTAAAAAGGTGATGCAACTAATAGCCACTTGCGGACTTTTATTTCAGCCAGCTATCTTTTACCCCGGGGATGCTGTCCAGATCGCTGTAATAGGGCTTCAGATCGAGCAGGGGGCTGCCGTCCAGGGCGTCGAGCCCCTGCACCGTGAGGCGGTTTCCCTTGACTCCGATCAGCTTGACCACGTTAAAGGCGATGGGGTTCGGAC
>JAAZIE010000262.1 GCA_012510305.1 Bacillota bacterium
ACTGATCGATTTCCCGGTTTTTTGCCGCGGGCTCAACCCGGGAGGGACAGTGAAGGAATCTTTGGGTGAGGTTGCCGTTCCCATTCAGTGCGGCGGACAGGTGGTTGCCCCGGGCGATCTTGTCGCTGCAGACGGTGACGGGGTAGTGGTGGTCAAAAAAGAGAACATAGACCGCGTTTACGAAAAAGCCCGGGCCATCCTGGAGCGAGAAGTGGAAGTGAAGGAGCAGCTGCGGGCCGGGAAGAGCACAGTGGAGATTTATGGATTTGCGAAGCTATTATAACAGCCGGGTTTCACTACTTTTACGATAGGGCGGGAAATAGATGAAGAGCGATCAATTAAAAAAGTTGGTTGAGCAGTTGAGGAAGCTGGATACAACTTCAGTATCGGACGCCCTGGATAAGCTGGGGATTGCCGGGGGGCTAAAGGACATCAAGCCGGTGGTGCCCGGTGTTTCCCTATGCGGGCCTGCTTTCACGGTGAGGTACATCCCTTGCGGAGAGACCAGGGGAACTGTGGGTGATTTTCTGGACGATGTTGCCCCCGGCGAAGTTGTGGTTCTGGATAACGGCGGACGGATTTACTGCACCGTGTGGGGGGATATCATGTCAATCCTGGCCTCACAAAAGGGGATTGAAGGAACGGTTATCGACGGCGTCTGCCGGGACATTCCAGCGATACAGAAACTGAAATACCCCATCTTTACCAAAGGCTACTACATGGTTACCGGCAAGGACCGGGTAGAGGTAGCCGAAATAAACGGTACGGTAGCCCTGTCGGGCGTACAGGTAAAAAGGAACGACCTTATTTTGGGTGACGGCAGCGGTGTTGTGGTGATACCGCTGGAGAGGGCAGAAGAGGTCATCAGGGTCTCCAACCATATTGCAGAACAAGAGGCGGCCATCGAACGTGAAATACTTGGCGGGGCCGGTCTGGGCGAGGCCAGGGCCAAGCATAACTATCACAAACTTCAGAGCAAACCTGAGAAATAATACAAAATCTAATATTTGGAGATAAGCCATGTACCTTACAGACGAAGAAAAACAAATGCTCGACGGTCAGGCAGGTGAGCTGGCCAGGCAATGCATGGAGATTTTGGTTACGCTTGGCGAGATCAACGGGGCGGAGAAAATGCTGAAAATAAGAAGCGTACATTCGCCGGGCGTCTCTTACAGGGTCACCGGGGATGCCGGCCTGAATTATGTTGTTGATGCCAGCAAGCTCGGCACTTTCAGGGTGCCGCTGACACTGAATACCATCGGCATAGATGCCGATCGCTGGCAGCAGATCGGGTTTCCCGAAGAGTTTTCCAGGAAACAGCTGGCGCTGCTGCAAGCTTATGCAAAGATGGGGGCCATACCTACATGTACCTGCACCCCTTACTTAAACGGTTTTGCCCCTCTTCCCGGTGAGCATGTCGCCTGGGGGGAATCCTCGGCGATTGCGTACGCCAATTCCGTTCTCGGGGCCAGGACAAACCGCGAAGGCGGCCCCACCGCACTTGCAGCCGCGGTTACCGGCTGCGTACCCGCTTACGGATATCATCTTGCTGAAAACAGAAGGGCCGATCTGTGTATCAATGTAGAAAGAAATATCAGTTCCAAAAGGGATTTTGCAGTGCTCGGTTACTACGCGGGGATGACTTCAGGTAGAAGGGTGCCGGTTTTTAAAGGGCTGCCCGGCTGCCGGTCGGTGGAGAATTTAAAAGCGCTGTCGGCAGCGATAGCCACGTCGGGTGCGGTGGCGCTTTTCCATATCGAAGGGGTGACCCCCGACGCTGTTATTGGGAAAGCGGACTTAAAGCCAAAAGAAACAGTAAATTTTGGAGAGACGGAATACCGGCAGGTTACCGATAAATTTAATTATCAGGGCGATGTCGATTTTGTGGTCATCGGTTGCCCTCACTGTTCCATTGGTGAGCTGCAGCAGCTGGCGGCGTTGCTGGAAGGTAAAAAAGTCAAGGCTGATTTTTGGGTCTGCACTTCCAGGATGACCAAAATGCTGTCGGACAAGATGGGCTTCACTGAAATTATCGAGAGGGCGGGCGCCAGGGTGGTATGCGACACCTGCCCGGTGCTTTGCCCGACCAGCTCAAAGGGATACAAAACAATTTTGACCAATTCGGCGAAGCTGGCTCATTATGCTCCCGGTCTCTGGAGCGTTAAGACGGCGCTGATCCAGACTGACCAGTGTATATCTGCGGCGCTGACAGGGAAATGGGGTGGAAGTAAATGAGCAGCAAAATGTTAAACGGGCGCAGCGTTGTAAAAGGAAAGGTTGAGGCGGAGGCGCTGGTAACAGCAGAGCCCCTCTCGTTTATGGGGAGCGTTAACCCGAAAACCGGATATGTTATCGAGCGCGGGCACGAACTGGAGGGGCAGTGTCTGAAGGGAAGGATTCTGGTCTTTCCCACGGCCAAGGGTTCAACGGGCGGTTCGTACATGCTCTACGATGTGGTCAAAAACGGGGTGGGCCCAACGGGGATCATCAATATTGAAGCAGATCCAGTGGTTGTAATCGGTGCTATCGTGGCGAAGTTACCGGCGGTCGATCAGGTTGATATCAGCCAGATTAAAACCGGTGATCGCCTGGTGCTGGATGCCGATGCAGGTACCGTCGAGGTAGTCGATTAAGTACAGGTCAAGGTATTGGGTATCCGAATAAAACAGTTTAAAAAGGAGCGATTTTGTTGACAGATCTCCGAGTGGAATTTGCAGGATTAAAGTTGAAAAATCCCATTGTGGCGGGGGGAGGGCCCCTTGCAGGAACTGTGGATCATATTAAAAAATGTGTAGACGCTGGTTTTGGAGCCATAGTGACAAAGACTGTTGCCTACCTGAAGTATATACAAAGATGGCCCCGTCCACGTTACTTGTTGGTTGACTATAAAAAGAAAGCCAATGATCCTTATTATGTCCCCGATGACTACACCTGGCTGCATCGTGAGCACAACTCAGTATATCCGCCGGAAAGTTTTGCAAAAATAATAAAGGAAGCGGCCCCTTACGCCAAAGAACACGACTGTGCCATTATCGGCAGCATTAACGGGCGCGGCCTCGATGAATGGGTCAAGATGGCCAAAATGTATGAGGAGGCCGGATGCAGCGCGCTGGAGATCAACTTTTGCTGCCCTTTCCCGCCGGTGGAATTAGTTGAAAAACCGGAAGATGCCTTTATGGGGATTGCTTTTACCCTGGAGCCGGAAAAAGGCGTGAAGATCATTGAAACACTTAAGAATACTGTGCAGATACCGCTGTTCGCCAAGCTGAACCCTGATGGTCAGGACTTCGAAGGTATGGCTGAGATGTTTAAGGATGCCGGTGTGGATGGGTTAACCATGTTTGCGAACAATCGCTTGATGCGCGTTGATATCGAAACCGGCGAACCGACGAACTGGGGCCCCTGCGCGGGGACCGGGCCGGCATTTAAGGGGCACAGCATCGCTTGTATCGCCCGGGTTGCCAGGACTGCTGGTCTTCCACTTATGGGCGGTCGCGGGGCGACCACCTGGCAGGACGGTATCGAATTCATGATGGCAGGGGCAAATGCAGTTCAGTACTGCTCTCCCATTATGTTGAGAGGTTTATCTTATGTAAAAGAGTTGATCCGGGGGATGGAGGGTTACATGGAGCGCCGCCGTTACAGTAACCCCCAAGAATTTGTCGGAAAGGCGCTGAAGACAGTTTACTCAACCAAGGAGATCATTGCAAAAACAAAAGCGCTTTACTCCACCGTGGATCTAAAAAAATGTGTCGGCTGCGGCCGGTGCGCCGAGGTATGTTTCTATGATGTTATCGAGATGCATAGAAAGCCTAAATTTTATGCAGATAGATGTGTTGGGTGTACTTTGTGCAAACAGGTTTGCCCGGTGGATGCCATTGAGATGAAAGAAAGGGATAACGATTTAGATCACTTCAAAGCATATATCTCCGCGCATCCCGAATGGGCGGCTGAAGATATCAAGAAGGGGCAGTTTTAAGGGAAACTGGCCCAGTAATGGGGTGGTGTCTCACGCAGACTGGAGACAGCTGGTTTGTGTAAGACACCAAGACCATTAAGCTACCTCAACTATTATCTGTATAGCTAAAGGGTAAAGGAGGATACACTCACAAGTGAAAATATGGGATGGGCTGCTAACCGAACTTGACAAACAAGTGTTCGAAAAGGCTGGATATGGAAAGAATATGCCCGCTGGTAAGAAACCGGCATTGTTAATCATAGATATAACTTATGAATTTGTGGGCCTTGAGCCTCAACCAATACTAAAGGCAATCGATACATTTCCCACCGCCTGTGGGGAAGTGGGATGGACTGCAGTAAAACATTTGCAACCGGTCATTCACAGTAGTCGTTCTGCAAAAATACCGGTAATATAT
>JAAZIE010000263.1 GCA_012510305.1 Bacillota bacterium
CGGTTCTTAGCGGCGATCGAGGAAATACCCTTTGCTCTCGTAAACTGCGTCGGCAACCTCGCGGCGCAGCGTATTGGTGTTGATCGGCTGAACGCTGGTCAGGATATTCATGCCGCTCAGCGTTTTGACCAGGGTCTCACCCTCAAGGGTCCCGGCAAGAACATCCTTGGCCCAGGCCTCAAGCTTGGGAACCATATCATTGACCAAAACCTTGGTCATGGCCAGAGGCAGCTTCGCTTCTTCTTCTCCCTTGTCCTGTAGAATCTTTTTGGTTCTCAGAAGAGCACTTTCCACGGCAAATATCTCCATGGCCATATTAGCCAGCAGTACCAGGATCTCCTGTTCGTCGGTAAGCGCTTCCTGGAATTTCTGGGCGGCATTCCCGGAAGCCATCAGGAACAGTTTCTTCATCTTATCCAGGATAAATTCTTCCCGGGCCAGGCTTTCTACGGGCTCCTCGGCTTCACGCAGCTTCTTGAGCTCATCTCCCAGGCCGAAAACGGCATCCATGAAGGGCACTTCACCTTTAAGCGCCTTCTGGATCAGGGTGCCCGGAATGATCATCCGGTTGACCTCGTTGGTCCCTTCGAAAATGCGGTTGATCCGGCTGTCGCGGTAGGCGCGCTCAACGGGATACTCATCACAGTAGCCATAACCGCCGTAAATCTGCACCGCTTCATCGACAACGTAATCCAGCGCTTCGGAGCAGTACACCTTGGCAATAGAGCACTCAATGGTATATTCGCGGATTGCGGCTGCGATCTCGGCCGCATCACCCCCGGCCTCATAAACTTTCTCCAGCGCCTGGTCAAGCATTCCACCAAGGCGGTAGACCAGGCTTTCGGTGGCGTAGATCAATATGGCCATCTGGGCAACCTTGTACTTGGTCAGGTTAAAGTCTGCAATAGGCTGCTTGAACTGGATCCGCTCAAGAGCGTAATCCACGGTTTCCTCCAGGGCCCGCTTGCAGCCGCCGACGCAGCCGGCGCCGAGCTTGAAACGGCCAACGTTGAGGATGTTGAAAGCAACGTGGTGTCCCTTGCCTTCAACCCAGAGCATGTTTTCGACGGGCACCTTCACATCTTCCAAAATCACACTGCGCGTCGAGGAGCCGTGGATCCCCATCTTGCCTTCTTCCGCTCCCAGGCTGACACCCTCGGTGTCGGCATCAATGATGAAAGCGGTAAACTTCTCCCCGTCGATCTTTGCATAGGTAATAATAACATCCGCCCATGCCGCATTGGTAATAAATGTCTTCTCCCCGTTTAACGTGTAATACTTGCCGTCTTCGGAGAGGATGGCAACAGTCTTGCAGTTCATCGCATCAGAACCGGCTTCCGGCTCAGTTAAAGCGTAGGCGGCAATTTTTTCAGCCGTGGCCAGCACCGGTAAATACTTTTTCTTCTGCTCTTCGTTGCCGTAATAGACGATGGGCAGCGTCCCGATACCGGTATGCGCTCCAAAAACGGTAGCGAAGGAACCGCCGCCGGAAACACATTCGGTAATGAGCATGGAGGTAACCTTGTCCCCACCTTCACCGTCATACTCCTCGGGGATATCGCTGCTGAGCAAACCCAGTTCGCCGGCTTTGCGGATCAGCTCTACAGCCACCCCTTCTTCCTTTGCTTCGATCTGATCAATTTTGGGAACTACCTCGTTCTCGATGTAATCCAGAACTGTGTTTTTAATCATCAGGTGAATTTCGTCAAATTCTTCAGGTGTAAATACGGTTGCTTCGTCGACAGGGCCCAGTAAAAAAGCGCCTCCCTTGATCAACTCACCCATTTCTTAAACGTCACCCCTTATTTATAAATTAGATAAAAGATCACTTTTATCTGTTAATATTTTCGAGAATAAAGTAACATTCCCTGCTTTGTGAATTTTTTAACTTAGCTATAAAGTCCTTATTGTCTGGCTTTTAAAAAAAACCCGGCTTTTTGCCAGGATTTACGGTGACGGCGGGCCGATTCTTTACTTGTTGAACAGCCCAATGATACCCTTGACGAGCCCCCGAAATATATTTGGCACTTTGATTATATAAAAGCGCATGGCAAATCCCCTCCTTTATCATGCATATTCAACCGGTTCACCAGGAATAACGATCATATATGTACAGCTGCCAGCCGCCCCAGATCAACAGCGCCCCCAAAAACAAGGGCCATAGATATAAAGGAATCATCCGGATCACCAGGGCTGACCCGGCCACCGCCAGGAGAACACCTCCACTTTTTCTTAAAAATACACCCGCACGCCTGGCACCCACATTATAAC
>JAAZIE010000264.1 GCA_012510305.1 Bacillota bacterium
AGAGAGATATACTCGGTGGTCATGATCCCCCCGGCGCTCTCTTCGGGGTACTTCAGCAACCCGCTGAACTTGGCAATATCTTCGTCCACCAGCGGCAGCAGCTCCGAAATCTCCTGCGGTGAAAGTTCTCCAAGCAGATCAACGGCGTTGTCGGAAGCCATCGCCTTGAGCACGGCGGGAGCGCGGCTCCGCTTCAGAAGCCGAAAAAAGGATACCTGCTCAAACTGCTCCATCTCCTGGATCAACGCGGTCACTTCATCGTCGGAGAGATGCTCCAGGATCTCCGCTTTTTCTTCATCGTCAAGCCCATCGAGCAGTTCAAGCAGATCTCCCGGATGGACCCCCTCCTGCAGACCCTGCCTGACCTGAACAGACAGATCGGAAATAATAACCGGCAAATCCCACACCTCCTTCCATGTCAAAAAAACCCCGCTATGCCGTGGACCGTTGGGTTTTGAACTGTTCCCCCATAAGGTGGGTGCCCTCTTAACTGCTTTGCAGTTCCCCTCGAAGGAGGCTGCTGCGCCACAGCTAAAGTCCAGGCTCCCATGAATCAGCTGTTAGCTCAAAACTTTACCGGTAGACACGAACACAGCAGGGTCTTTGTGCACCTGCATCATAACACATTTTTATTTAAGAATCAAGCAAAGCGGAGGCCGCCAGACAGGGATCCGCCGGCGAAAAAACTCTCTTTTCCGCCCCCTCCCGGCTCGCTCTAACGCCTTGGCGCCGCCGGGCATAGTATGGATCGGGGATGTCGCTCTTTGAATCACCGGCCATCCCCGAAGGGAGTGTTTGCACCGGTGCTCACCGATGCCCTGGCCACCCTGCTTTACCTGGCGGTGGTAGTCGAATTTGCCACTGAAGCGCTGCGAAGCGCGATCCCCTTCATCAGGCGGGTCCCCGCACAGCTGCTGTCGGCTGCCCTCGGTATCCTTGTCTGCTACCTCACCGGGCGGGGACTGCTCGCCCCGGCCGGCGGCGGTTTTATCCGCTGCGTTTATTTCGACTATCTCTTGACCGGGCTGATCATCTCCCGCGGCGCCGGGGTGATGCACGATTTTATCGGCGCCTTCAGCAACCTGGGCCGCCGTCTTTTGAGAAAGATTTAACCGCCAGGCCCAGTTCCTGAAGCTGCTGCGGCGACACCGCGGCGGGTGCGCCGGTGAGCAGGCAGGTTCCCGCGGCGGTTTTCGGGAAGGCGATCACCTGGCGAATCGATTCATCGCCGCTGAAGAGGGCCACCAGCCGGTCCAGTCCCAGGGCGATCCCCCCGTGGGGCGGCGCCCCGTACTCCATCGCTTCCAGGAGAAAAGAGAATTTTTCCATCGCCGCAGCCTCCGTCAGGCCCAGCTGCCGAAAAACACGCAGCTGGGTTTCGCGGTGGTGGATGCGGTTGCTTCCCGAGCCCAGCTCCACCCCGTTCAAGACCAGGTCGTAGGCCTGCGAACGCACCGCCAGGGGCTCTGTTTCCAACAGCGGCAGATCCTCCTCCCGGGGCGCGGTAAAGGGATGATGGGCCGCGCTTAACCCTTTTGCCACCGGATCGTACTGGAAGAGGGGAAAATCGACCACCCACAGAAAGTGCGGCTCATTGGGCAGCTCCGGCGGCGCAAAGTCCAGCCGCAGCCGGCCCAGGACCTCGCTGCCGGCCGCCGCTTCGCCGGCGGCAAAAAGGAGCAGGTCGCCCGGAACGGCTTCCGCCAGCGCTCCGATCTGCTCCAGTTGGCCGGGGCTGAAGAATTTGGCGATGGGCGAGCGCCAGCCCCCCTCTTCGCGGATGAGCCAGGCCAGCCCTTTCGCGCCGTACTCGACGGCCCGGGCCGCCAAGTCGTCGAGCTCCTTGCGGCTGAGGCTCCCCTTACCGGGAACCCGCAGCGCCTTGACCGCCCCGCCGGCTTCAAGAGCGGCCCTGAAGATCTTGAACTCGCTCTCCCGGGCCGGCGCGCTGCAATCGACAAGCTCCATCCCGAAGCGCAGGTCCGGCTTGTCGGTACCGTAACGCGAGATCGCTTCGCTGTAGGGCAGCCTGGGAAAAGGCCGGGGGAGCTCCAGGCCCAGCAGCTCGCCGTAAAGCCGGGTCATCAGCCCCTCCATGAGCGCAAAAAGGCGCTCCTGCCCCAAAAATGAGGCTTCGATATCGATCTGGGTAAATTCGGGCTGCCGGTCGGCGCGCAGATCTTCATCCCTGAAGCAGCGGGCGATCTGAAAATAGCGCTCCACCCCGCCCACCATGAGCAGCTGCTTGAAGAGCTGCGGTGATTGCGGCAGCGCATAAAAGGAGCCGGGGCTGCCCCGGCTGGGCACCAGGTAATCGCGCGCCCCTTCGGGGGTGCTGCGCGTCAGGGCCGGGGTTTCGATCTCCAGAAAGCCGCGGCCGTCCAGGTAATCGCGGATCAGCTTCACCGCCCGGTGCCTGAGCGCCAGGCGGCGGTAATTTTCCGGGCGGCGCAGGTCCAGGTAGCGGTAGCGCAGGCGCAGGTTCTCATCGGCATGGAGCCCGTCTTCAATATAAAAAGGCGGTGTTTTCGACCGGTTGAGGATCTCCAGGTGCGCCGCATGGAGCTCGATCTCCCCTGTTTTCAGGACCGGGTTGACCTGATCGCGATCCCGGCGGCGCAGCTCACCGCGAACGGCGACGACATATTCGCTGCGCAGCCTCTCGGCGGCGGCAAAAAGTTTGCGGTCGCCCTCGCTGTTGAAGACCACCTGGACCAGGCCGGTGCGATCGCGCAGGTCGATAAAGAGCAGCCCGCCGTGGTCGCGGCGCCGCTGCACCCAGCCGTTCAAGGCCACCTCTGTGCCCGCGTCGGCCGCCCGCAGCTCGCCGCATCCGGGCGGCTCCCCCGCTGACGGAGCGGTCCCGCCGGGCGGGCCCTCCCGGCTGCTTGAACAGGCTTCTTTTTGCAGCAGCCTTGCCGGCAGCTCCTCCCGGGGCACCGCCTCCTGCTCGCCGCTTTCCATGCAGCGCAGGGTGACGGTGTTCGCCTCCAGCTCGCGCGAACCGATCATGAGGACCGCGGGAAAACCCTTTCTCCCGGCATATTTCATCTGCCCCTTCAGGCTGCGCTCCATGAGCTCCGTTTCCACGGCGATGCCCCGTTGGCGCAGCTCCTCGGCCAGGCCCAGCGCTTCCGGGGCCAGCCCCTCACCCGCCGAGGCGATGTAAAGGGGGGGAGGCGGCGCGATAAAGGGCGGTTCCGCCGCGGTTTCCGCCGCCGCGAGCAGCCGCTCTATCCCCAGGGCCACACCGACACCGGGAACAGGAGGACCGCCGCAGTATTCGACCAGGTAATCGTAACGGCCGCCGCCGCCCAAAGATCCCAGGGCCCTGTTTACCAGGGGCACGAATTCAAAAGCGGTGCGGCTGTAGTAATCCAGCCCGCGGACCATGTGGGGATTGAGCCGGTAAGGGATCCGCAGGCGGTCGAGAGCTGAGCGGAGCCCTTCGAAGTGAGCCCGGCACCCGGAGCAGAGCCGGTCCGGCAGCAGCGGCGCCTGCTCCACCAGTTCGCGGCAGCGGGCCTCCTTGCAATCGAGGGCCCGCAGGGGGTTCTCCTCGAACCGGCGCCGGCAATCGGGGCAGAGCTCTTCTTTGAGCGAGTGCAGGTACGCGCGCAGCTCTTCGCCGTAAGCGGGGCGGCAGCGCGGACAGCCCACGCTGTTCAGCTCCAGGTTGAAATCATCGATCTGCAGCGCCTTGAAAAAATTGAGGCAAAAAATAATAATTTCAGCGTCGGCCGCAGGCTGCGGCGCGCCAAACAGCTCCAGCCCCACCTGGTGAAACTGGCGGTAGCGCCCCGCCTGCGGCCGGTCGTAGCGAAACATGGGCCCGATATAGTAGAGCTTGACCGGCTGCGGCCGCTCTTTCAAGTTGTTTTCCAGGTAGGCCCGCACCACCGCCGCGGTTCCCTCCGGCCGCAGGGTCAGGCTGCGGCCGCTGCGATCTTTGAAAGTATACATCTCCTTGGAGACGATATCGCTTTCCTCGCCCACGCTGCGTGCAAAAAGCGTGGTTTGCTCAAAATAAGGCGTGCGGATTTCACCGTAGCCGTACAGGCTGCTCAACTTTCGAAACGTATCCTCCAGGAAATGCCACTTCTCAATCTCCCCCGGCAAAAGGTCCCGGGTTCCCCGGGGAGCTCGATACTGCAATTACCCTCACCCTTCCCAAATGTTTCCTTCATGTTAAATCAGGCGCCCCTGCAGCGGGTCAACGGCTCCGGCACGGAGCCGCCCCGCCGCCGGCTAGAAAGCCTTGCCGCTGTCCAGAAGCACCGTGACGGGGCCGTCGTTAACCTGGGCTATCCGCATCGACGCCCCGAAACGTCCCGTGGCGATAGAAAGCCCCTCTTCGCGCAGCCGGGTACAAAATTCTTCAAAAAGCGCCGCCGCCTCCTCCGGGAGAGCAGCCGCGGTAAAGCTGGGCCGGCGCCCCTTGCGGCAATCGCCGTAAAGGGTGAACTGGGAGATGCAGAGAACGCTCCCTGCGCTCTCCTTCACGGACAGGTTCATCCGCCCGCTTTCGTCTTCAAAAATACGCAGGCCGGCGATCTTTTTTGCCAGGTACGCACAATCGGCGGCACTGTCTCCCCGGCCCACCCCCAGGTAGACGACCAGGCCGGGGCCGGTGCTCCCCACGGTCTCATCGCCCACGCTCACTGCTGCTTTTTCCACGCGCTGCACCACCGCCCGCATGGCTCATCACCCCTCCCCGGCCGCCCGCCTAGCTTTTCCAGTAAAGATGGCGGCGCACGCTGTAAATATCTTTCACTTTCTTGATCCGGTTCATTACCCGCTCCAGCTGCTGCCGGTCCCTGACGTTCAGGGTGAGGTGGATAACGGCGGTGTTATCCCGTTCGGCGCGGCCGTTTACCGCGGCGATCTCGATCTTGCATTCGCTGATCGCCGCCGTAATATCGGCCAGGAGGTTGGCCCGGTCATGCGCCGACACTTCAACGGTGACCTGGTAAGCCCGGTCCGCCTCCTTTTCCCAGGAAACCTGGAGCAGCCTCCCGCTTTCAGAAAGGTACGGCTTCAAGTTGGGGCAGTCTTTGCGGTGAATGGAAACCCCCCGGCCGCGCGTGACCAGCCCGGTGATGGCATCATCGGGGACGGGGTTGCAGCAGCGCGCAAAGCGCACCATGATATTATCGATCCCCTCGATCATGACCCCGGGCGCGGATTCGGGCAGATGCTGCTCCGGCCTTGCCTGGGGCAGCGGGTCCTCTTTGACGCCGTACTTGCGGCGGTATTCTTCACGCAGCCGCCCGATAAACTGCCGCACGGTGATCCCGCCGTACCCCACCGCCCCGTAAAGATCATTGGCCGACTGAAGGTTGAACTTCCCGGCCACCTCTTCCACCAGGTCGTTTTTGAGCAGCTGCCGCAGGTCATAGTTCAGGCGGCGGTTCTCGCGCTCGATCATTTCGCGCCCTTTTTCGATATTCTCTTCCCGCCGCTCCCGCTTGAACCAGCCGCGGATCTTGTTCTTGGCCTGGGCGCTTTTAACCATCTTCACCCAATCGCGGCTGGGTGAGCTGTTCTTGCCGGTAATGATCTCCACCATATCCCCGGTCTTGAGGACATAGTCCAGCGGGACCAGGCGGCCGTTCACCCGGGAGCCGGTGCAGGTATTGCCCACATCGGTATGGATCTTGTAAGCGAAATCGATGGGGATGGAGCCGGCGGGCAGATCGATCACATCGCCGCGCGGCGTAAATACAAAAACCTCGTCGGTAAAGAGATCGAGCTTCAAATTTTCAATAAATTCCCGCGCGTCCCGGTAATCCTGCTGCCATTCGAGCAGCTGGCGCAGCCAGGCCAGTTTCTGATCAAATTCGCGTTCGTCGGTAACCTTTTCCTTGTAGCGCCAGTGGGCGGCGATCCCGTATTCGGCGGTGCGGTGCATCTCCCAGGTGCGAATCTGGATCTCCACCAGCTCGTTTTCAGCGGCGACCACCGTTGTGTGCAGCGACTGGTACATGTTCGGCTTGGGCATGGCGATATAGTCCTTGAAACGGCCCGGTATCGGTTTCCAGATGGCATGGACCGTCCCCAGAACACCGTAACAATCCTTTACCGAATCCACGATGATCCGGATGGCGGTGAGATCGTAGATTTCGCTGAGATCCTTGTCCTGCTCCTTCATCTTGTGGTAGATGCTGTAAAGGTGCTTCGGCCGCCCCTGGATCTCGGCGCTCATCCCCACCGCCTCGAGCCGCTTTAAAATGATCTTGATCAGCCGGTTGATAAAGTGCTCCCGCTCCCGCCTTTTTTTGGCCAGCTTGTCAACAAGCCGGTAATAGGCCCCCGGTTTCGTATAGCGGAAGGCGCTGTCCTCGAGCTCCCACTTGATCTTGTAAATACCGAGGCGGTGGGCCAGGGGGGCATAGATCTCCATCGTCTCCCGGGCGATCTCCTGCTGCTTGCGGGGATCAAGGTGACGCAGGGTGCGCAGGTTGTGGGTCCGATCGGCCAGCTTGATCAAAACCACGCGAATATCTTCGGCCATGGCGATAAACATCTTTCGCAGGGTTTCCGCCTGCTGCTCCTCCCGCGAGGCAAAGTCCAGCCGGCTCAGCTTGGTCACCCCGTCCACCAGGGCCGCGGTCTCCTCCCCAAAGGCCTCCTTGATCTCCTCCAGGGTCACCGCGGTATCTTCCACCACATCGTGCAGCAGCCCGGCGATAACGGTGGTCAGATCGAGGCCCAGCTCGGCCAGAATCGTCGCCACCCCCAGGGGATGGGTAATAAAGGACTCCCCCGATTCGCGGCGCTGCCCCCGGTGAGCCTGGAAAGCCAGGGCATAGGCCTTCTCCACCAGGGCCCAATCGGCATCATCAGGGTAATGGCGGCCCAGCAGTTTTCTAAGCTCCTCTAGTTTTTTTTCTTTTACCGGCATCTCTCTTCACCGATCTCCTGTTTATTGATCACCGGCCCGGCTTTCCGCCAGCTCGCTCCAGGCGGCGGCAAGCTCTTCGGGCGGGGACTTCAGCAGCATCTCCTGGTAGTGCAAGCAG
>JAAZIE010000265.1 GCA_012510305.1 Bacillota bacterium
ACCCTGCTCGAGCTGACCGCCGCCTTCGCCCCCTTTGCCAACGGCGGTTTTCGGATCAAGCCTTTCCTGATCCGCAAGGTTGTCGATGCAAAAGGGAGAACCGTGCTGGAAAATCGTCCGCAGAAAGAGCAGGTGCTGGAGCCCGCCATCGCCTTTCTTGTAACTGATATGCTGAAAGATGTCCTTGCCGAAGGCGGCACCGCCGGTGCCGCCGGCTCCATCCTGGAGCGCCCCGCTGCCGGCAAATCGGGGACCTCCCAGGACAACAAAAACGCCCACATGATCGGCTACACCCCCCAGCTGCTCACGGGCGTCTACGTGGGCGATGATTACGAAAAGCCGCTCGACTCCACCGGCGGCGGCCTGGCCGCTCCCCTGTGGGCCTGGTTTATGCGGGATGCCCTGCAGGACAGCGAGGTCACCGAGTTTAAGAAACCTGAAGGGATCATCAGATGCCCCATCTGCCCGGTATCAGGACTGCCCAAAGGCCCGTTCTGCCCGGAATCTACCCGGGTGGAGCACTTTATCAGCGATCAGCAGCCGGCGGCATGCCTCCGCTGTAACCCTTCGCTGCAATTTCCCTGGCTTCCGCCGGTGGAGCGCTTCAGCGATCTCCCTTAAAGAAGAAAGGGGTTGCCCCGTGCTTCAGCCCCGATGCTCGTGGCCGGTCCGTGCCCGGGATAGACCACGGTCTGGGAAGGCAGGGTGAGCAACCTCTCCTTGATCGATCTGATCAGAAGCTCATGGGACCCCCCGGCCAGATCCGTCCGGCCGATGGAACCGGCAAAGAGAGCATCGCCGGTAAAAACAGCGCCGGTACCGTAGAGCGAGATGGACCCTTTGGTGTGACCGGGGGTTTCCATCACCGTCAGCCGCCGCTTGCCAAAAGAAAGCTGTTCTCCTTCCTGAAGCAAGCGGTCGGGCGGTGTGGGCCGGCCAAGGATGAGCTTTAGCGCAAAGCCCGGATTGCGGTAAGTATCCAGCTCTTTTGCCGGTAATAAAAGCGGCACCCGGAGCGTTTCCTTTAACCTGCCGTTGGCCCCGGTGTGATCGATATGGCCGTGGGTATTGACGATTGCGGTTATGTTCAAGCCGTGCTTCTCGATCTCCAGCAGGATTCTTTTCCCCTCGGCCCCGGGGTCGATGATAATCCCCTCGCCGGTCTCCCGGCAGCTGACCAGGTAACAATTCGTGGCAAACATGCTCACTACCAGCGTCTGTACATGCATCCCCTCACTCCTCTTATCGCTTTCACTGCAAAAACTGATCTGACGGGCGCT
This sequence comes from Bacillota bacterium, assembly GCA_012510305.1. Classification (GTDB taxonomy): domain Bacteria; phylum Bacillota; class Dethiobacteria; order DTU022; family DTU022; genus JAAZPQ01. Next base: position 1,281 of record JAAZIE010000265.1, read on the forward strand.
CCGGGCAGGTAGCTGCATGGAGAGCTCTTTATCGCCGGCGGCGCCTAAATTTTCAAAACTGTGCGGACAGCCCTTTTCAGATCGGTGAGGTCATGAAGCAGCGGCGCAATCTTGCAGCGCACGCTCTCCGCCCCGATCAGGAGCGCCGGGACCCGGTTCAAGGTATGCCGGCCGTGTGACAGGTCTTCCACGTTACCGTGATCGCTGGTAATCACCAGCAGCGTATCTTCGGGAATTAAATGATGCACCGCCGCCCCAAAAAATCGATCCAGGGTGCTGATCACCTGAGCCGCCTCCCCCTGGTGGGCGCGGTGCCCGGCATAGTCGGTAATAAAGTACTCGAAAAGAGAAAAATCAAAACGGCCGGCAATATCGATCAGCCTCTTGCCGGCTTCCTCCGGAGTGATTTCGGGGGCGGTAAAGCCCATTTTGTTTAACCGCTCGTTGGTCAGATCCATGTACAGGGCCCTTCCCTCGACCAAGTCATCGATCCCGAAAAAGGGAAGCCCGGCATAATAGGTAATCAGGGTGGAGCAGGAATAACGGCGCCCGCTGAGCCCCTGCTCCAGCTTTTTAAAAAAAGGAGGGCTGTAAGCATTAATAAAGGCACAGCGGTAACCCTCTTCCCCGAGGGATGCAA
>JAAZIE010000266.1 GCA_012510305.1 Bacillota bacterium
AGCGGTGAGATTTACTCGGAATGGGGCCTGCTGGGCAGCAATATCTCCGCCGGCGAAAAGATCAAGCTGGCGCCGCGTGAGGGTCCCGCAATAGTGGTCGCGCTGCAGCAGGCGTTTCGGGAAAAACTGGGGATAGAGGTTGAGGTAATGATCTACGGGGACGGTGCCTACCGCGACCCCACCACCGGGATCTATGAGCTGGCCGATCCCCGGCCTGCCGTAGCCGCCACGGCGGGCTTAAACTGCTACCGTGAGGGGATTAAATACAAGTACCTGGCCGACTATTACTACCATGAAAAGGGTAAAACCGCCGCCGAGATCGAGAAGCTGCTGCAGGAGCGAAAGCAGAACCCTGCAGAGGATGAAAGCAAGGAAGCCTGCGAGGGGACCACCCCCCGGAGGATGGAGGATGTTGTAGCCAGCCTGGCGGACCTGGTCAGCGGCTCCTCCGATGCCGGGACACCGCTGGTGGTGGTAAAAGGGTTCTAGCCTTTCGCGCCACCGAAATAGCCGCCGCGGCCACCAAAAGAAAACAGAGCAGCGGGAAGAAATCCCCGCCCAGCCGGTAAAGGGTGGGCCGGCAGGCCAGATCCAGCGGCAGGATATAGAAACCGCGCTCGGCTTTACCCGTGCGCATCAGTTCCCGCCCCCGGTAGTCGAAAGAGATGGAGATGCCGCTGTTGGCGATTTGGGTAACTCCGATCCCCATCTCCGCCGCCCGCAGGGCCGCCACCTGGGCGTGCTGCTCCAGCCCGATCGTTTCCCCGAACCAGACATCGTTGGTGGCGATAAATAGGTGCCGCCCACCCCGGCGGGCGAAATGGCGGGTGTAATCGCCGAAGTACGACTCGAAGCAGATCGCCCCGGCAAGCGGAGTGCCCCGGTAGTGAAACAAGGTGCACTCGTCGCCGGCGCTGTAGCTGCCGAGGATCATATCCAGATCCAGCCACCGGTTGAGCAAATCCTCCAAGGGGAAATATTCCACAAAAGGAACCAGGCGCTGTTTGTAGTAAAACTGCGGGTCCTGCTGCCCCGGGGTAAGCAGGATCATGGCATTGTACAAATGCTCCTGCGTATAGACCTGGGCTCCGTAAAGGATCCCCACGCCCATTTCATCGGCCAGCCGGACCAGCTCCCGGCGGTGCAGGGAGCCGTCTTCGCTCATCCTCAGGGTGAGCACTGTTTCCGGCCACAGCACCAGCTGGGTGCGGGGTTCCTCCCTCAGCGCCGCCCGGGTCAGGTAAAGGTAGCGTTGCAGAATCGCCTCCTTGCCGCCGCTAAGGATTTCCTCAGTGTCGCTGCAGCCCTGGATCAGCACGGTTTGCAAAGGCGTTTTTGCTTTTGTCACCGGCGCCAGTTCGGGCAGGAGCGCCCCGCCGAAAAAAAGCGCCAAAAATATAGCTGCCGCCGCAACCAGGTTTTTACCGCGCAGGGTCCGGCCCAAAGCCAGGAGCAAAGCACTCTGGAAAAAGACGATTACAAAAGAGAGACCGATGCAGCCGAAGGCGGAGACCAGGTTCAGCGAGGGCGGGTAGCGCCATTGGGTATAGCCCAGGTAGCCGATGGTGTACCCGGTAAAGCCCAGGGAACGAAGATATTCCATCAAAACCCACAGCGCCGGGATAACCGCCGCCAGCAAAAGCGCATTTTTCAGGCGCCGGGCATGGCTCGCCGCAAAAGCGAAAAGTGCGTAAAATAAACCGATGATCGCCAGCAGCAGAACCATCGCCAGCACAGCAAGCCCTTTTGAAAGGTGGGCGAAGAGGACGCCGCTGAGATAAAGGTTAAGGTAGATGTGCAGGGGCAAGCTGAAAAGGAGGCCGCCGCAGAAAGCCCGGCCCGGCCGGACTTTCTGCGAGAACCATAGCAGCGGCAGCAGCGCAAACCAGGCCAGCCAACCCTGTTCAAAGGGGGGGAAGGCCAGGATCAGGGCCGCCCCCGACAAAAGTGGCGCCAGGTAAATAAGAGGCGATCCGGTTTTGTTTTCAGACAAGTTTTCACCCGTTTACATACCGCAATATTTTAACTCCGGAAAAGCAGGAAAAATATCAGCTTCTGCGGCTGTGAGCGGGGGCTCAGCCGGCCGCCGGGGGTTGCCCGCCGGGGGGCACGCCGCTTTTTCTGCGCCGAATCGCCCGGACCATCCAGATAACGACCAGGGTGACGAGGGCGAGAACTACAAGGACCGGCAGCAGTGTAGCCAGGGCCACCAAGGCAAAAGCGACGGCCGTCGAGACAAAGTTGATGCTCTGGAAGAGAGCTTCCTTCATCCGTTTGCCGATATGGGCAAAGGGCTTTTGTGAAACACCCCCTGTATCGATCGCTTCCTCCCCAATAAAAACATCTATGGTCGAAAAGGAAACCTGGTCTTGCAGGTAGGTGAACTCCGCCGTCATCGCCTCGATCTCGCCGCGGACCCGGGAAATCTCCTGTTCAACCGTTAAAATTTCCTCCACGGTACCCGCTTCGGCCAGAATCTCAAGCAGCCGTTTCTCCGAGGTTTTTAAATTTTTAATCCTTGTTTCCAGATCCAGGTAGGAGAGGGTGACGTCTTCACTGCTTTTACGAACATTGGCTGCTTCACCCAGCTCCTCCAGTTGGGCGATAAAGTCATCAAAGCGGGTCTCGGGGATCCGCAGGCTCAAATCTGCGGCGAACTGTCCTTTCTGGGACTCGTAGATCCTGGATTCGCTGACCAGGCCTCCCTCGCCCGCGGTGATCTGCCTGATTTCCTCAACGGTTTTACGGGTATCCCGCACCGTCAACTCCAAAGAACCGGTGTAAATAATAAAACGTGGTTTTGCCGGAGAAGCGTTTTTTTCACCGGCCTGGTTGGGGGCTGTGCTGCGGACAGCGTCCTCTCCACCGGTTTCCCCGCCCTCCTCCGCCGCATTGGTTGATAGTTCTTCGGTAAAGTCTGCAGACATCTCATCAGAGGTGGCGCTGCAGCCGGTGACCGCTATCGCCCAAAGGAAAATTAGAATAAATAACAAATATAAGCTTGACTTTGATCTTTTACCGGGAAACATATTCAGGGCACCTCCTCAGGTTAAAGAAAAGATTTGAAAGCGGTATTTTGATTTTAAATGGCCCTGTGCCCAAGGCCTACGGCTACTTCATTGAGGTGGAGCAGGCCGATGCCGAAGAAAACCGCCACAGCGATATGCTCTCCGCCAAGAGCAATGCCCACCTTCCCGCCCACGTTTAATCCCAGCGCCTTGGGCATAACCTGAACCAGGGCCTCCCGGGCTGCTCCCGCCACGGCACCTTCCTCCTGGTGGGAGCTGCTGATGACCTGCTCCCGCCTGGCGGCAACAACCGCCCTTTCAACTACTTTTTGCAGCGAAACGGAGAATTCGCCGCCGTAATCAACGGCTGTTGCAGCGATCTCTTTGGCTGAGAGCTCTTTTTTTAAAGCTGCTTCATCTTCACGGGTCGGCGTCATCGCAATTTCCAGCGCGGCCCGGGCCACATCCCGGCTGTCCATATTGGGGCTCCCTCCCATTGATCACTGATTGCCTGATCATCTTCATTATCCGTTGTTAGATCGAAAAGGGCAAGTATAATCTTTGCACGTGTTTGGGGATTTAAAGGGGGATGAAAAAAGGAGAAGCCTGCCATGACCTTTGCTCCGGCTGATTCCGATCCTGTAACAGCCTGGTACAACCGTGAGGCTGTACC
>JAAZIE010000267.1 GCA_012510305.1 Bacillota bacterium
CTGGGGCGCTACTTCTCCCGCCGGGGCTTTACCACGTTGATCTTCAACTTCCGCGGCACCGGTTCAAGCGGCGGCAACCTCGATCTGGTCGATTGGACCGCGGATCTTCGGGAAGTCATCGACCACTATTTCCGCACCTACGGGACCCCCCCTGCGGGTCTGATCCTGATGGGTTTCAGTGCCGGCGCCGCCGTCTCCGTGGAGGTTGCCGCTCATGATCGGCGGGTCGCTGCCCTCGCCCTCGGTGCCTGTCCGCAGGACTTCAGGTTTTTAACCGAGCGGCTGCCGGGCGCGGATCTGTGGGGCTGGTTCAAGACGGCGGGGATGTTCCGGCAGCCGGAAAGACTGTCGCCACCCGAGAAGTGGTTGGAACGGTTCCTGAGCGTATGCCCGGCAGACAGAATAGCGCAGATTCCATCCCGCCGCCTCCTGATCATGCACGGCGATGAAGACGAAACGGTTCCTTGCGCTCACGCGGAAGAACTTTATCGGCGGGCGGGCAAGGAAATGGACAAGAGAATGGTTCTCTTCCCCGGAGCCGGGCATCAACTGCGCATCTTGGAGCGAGTATGGCGCTACCTGGGCCACTGGCTGGAGGAAACGGCCACGCTGTGATCAAACCCAACTTCAAGATAGTAGTGTCCGGTATACTGTGTAAATTCAGGCGTCAGTTCTGTAGGGGGTAGCCGGAAAGACCACCGTTCCTCTGGAAACTTGTTAGACCAGATGGCCATATCCGGGCCGTATCCGGTTGCCGGGAGAAAGGAGCATTCTGCTTTAATGGATGCCCGTGGTTCCGGTCAGGGTGCGGTAGAGTTCCTCTGTCTGCTGCCGGTCATGGCCGTTGATGATCACGTAACCGTCAGCGTGGAAAATATAGACAAAGGGCCCCTGCCATGCTTGCAGGTAGAGCCTGCCCCTCCCCATGCCTTCCAGTGTGAAATGGCCTTTTCTGAACGGGCCGGCATCGAATCCGTTCACCTTGCGGGTGATCGGCGGCATCGTCTCTTTCAGGGCAATTTCCTCGATGTCGGACAGGGGGAGGCTGACCCCGTAGATCCCCCCGATTTCCAGCGAATCACCTTCCACCTGGATGGGAGGCGGTAGACTGCTGTAGATTACCATGCCTGCAACGGCCAGCGTGGAGAGGGCCAGAACCGCCAGCACCAGTCCCAGCACGACGCGGTCCCTTGTTGTTCTGGGGTTATGGTCGAATCGTTGTGCTTTTAACAGCATGTAAAAGATGGCACCGATGAAGAGGACCCAGAAGGGCAGGTCGAGGCGAGGGATACCGAGGCGGCCGAGCAGCCATCCGAGCAGAAACAGGGCCCCCAGAGTGAAGAGCCAATTGCCGAAAAAGTTTCCCAGTCCCTCGATGTCCACATTTTCTTTCCGCGCCCGGGACATCGTATTGTAACCGGCAATCAGCCAGTAGCACTTGAAATGCTTTATCAGGATACCCAGTATGATCAGCAGCAGCGCTGCGCCCGGGTATATGTATGGATGGCTCACCCAGGATTCCTCCTTCGGCGCCGGCCGTTAAACAGGTGCGGTTGCATCAAGGCGCGGGTTCGCTGTCGGCCGCCTTCGGGATTTATTTTTATAGGGAAGATGTTGCCGCCCACGGCGGCATCTCTCAGATGCCTCAACCCTTGCCCAGGTAACCGATCGATTGGACCGTCCCGTCTTTCACCATCACGGGCACCTTGTCGGCGTTGTAAACCTCTTTTACTTTTTTCAGGGCATC
>JAAZIE010000268.1 GCA_012510305.1 Bacillota bacterium
GTTAGAATGTCGTATAAGTTACCCCTTGGAACCGGTTGGCCGGGCCCAGCGCATCGGTTTGGCCCTGCCTGTTGCATGACCATTGTAAAATTGATATCCTTTGCTATTTTCCCCCTCCGCTGATAAATTATGTTAACTAAAGCAGCCCTTTTTCCTTGAAGCTGAAATAGCAGCCATCCCCGATAATAAGGTGATCGCGCACCACAACCCCCAGGATCTTGCCTGCTTCCACCAGGCGCCTGGTCACCTCCAGGTCTTCCTGGCTGGGCGAAGGATCGCCGCTGGGGTGGTTGTGAACCAAAATGATCGAAGCCGCACTTTTGCGCAGCGGGATCTTGAAAATTTCCCGGGGATGCACGATGGAGGCGTTAAGGCTGCCCACGGAGATCTCCTCCCTGGAGAGAACATGATTCTTCGTATTGAGGAGCAAAATCATGAAATGCTCCTTTCTTTTGTAGCGCAGCTCCTCCATGAAAAGCGCCGCCGCCCGCTGCGGACTGGTAATGCTCTCGGCTTGATCCGGAGGCAGCGTGGCCAGGCGGCGGCCGAGCTCCAGGGCAGCCTTGAGCTGGATCGCCTTGGCCGGACCCACCCCCCTGATCTCCTGCATCTCCTCCAGCGAAAGATTGGGCAGCTCCCGCAGCCCCCCGCTGCGGGAGAGCAGTCTCACCGCCAGCTGCAGCGCCGACTCCCGGTCGCTGCCCGTCCGGATCAAAATAGCGAGCAACTCGGCGTTCGAAAGCGCCTCTGCACCCAGCATTTCCAATTTTTCGCGCGGCCTCTCCTCTTCCGGAAGATCCCTGATCATCAACCGCTTATCCCCTGTCATCGCTTTCCCTCCAGCCGGACCATAATTTAATCCCCTTGCGGGCCAGGAGCAGGGAAAGCTGGTACAGAGGTAGTCCCACTACGTTAAAATAAGATCCTTCAATTCTTTCGATAAATAGAGCTGCTTTTCCTTGAATGCCGTAGGCTCCGGCCTTGTCCATCGGTTCGCCGGTAGCCACATATGCTGCGATCATCTCCGGCTCCAGGGCCCGCATCCGCACGCGGGTTTCAGCAAAAGAAGACCGGCACTCTTTTGTGCGCGCATCGATCAGCGCCATTCCGGTGAACACCCGGTGCTCCCCGCCGCTCAAGCGGCCGAGCATCCGGTAAGCATCAGCACTATCCCGGGGCTTGCCCAGAATCTCGCCCCGGTGCGAAACAAGCGTGTCGGCCCCGAGGACAAGCCCCTCCTTCAAGGCGCCGGCAACCCGCTGCGCTTTTTGCCCGGCCCGGTAAATCGCCGCTTCCGCGGGAGCAAGGCCCTTTGGGCCGGTTTCCGCGTGCAGGCCGCTTTCGATGACCCGGTGAGGAATCCCGGCCAACCGGAGCAGCGCCGCCCGGCGCGGGGAAGAAGAGGCCAGAATCAGGCTCATCCGGCCGCACCGCTTCCTTCAGCCTGCCGGAGAGCCCTCCTGGTGATCTTTTCGAGATAAGCGGCCGCCAGTCCGGTAAAAAAACCGGTAGGCACGGCCAGCAGCAGCAGCAAGGGCCAGTAGCCTTTGAGCAGGGCGGCGCTGCCGATAACAGCCGCCGCGACGGCGATCTGGGCCAGGTTATGGGCCGCCGCTCCGAGCACGCTGACCGAGACAAGGCTGATCAGCCCTTTTTTTACCAAGAACAGCGCCAAAGCCATCACCACGGTGGAAATGACGCCTCCGGCCAGGCTCAGCCAAAAACCAAAGCCCAAAAAAGTGCCGCCGATAAGGCTGCCGATGACCGTGCGCAGCACCGCCACCACCAGGCCGCTGCGCGCTCCGTACAAAACGATGGTCAAGAGCGTGATCATGTTCGCCAGCCCCAGGCGCACGCCGGGAACCGGCATCGGCAGCGGCAGGGCCGCCTCCACGGTGTGAATCACCACCGCAAAGGTCACCAGCACGGCCAGGTTGATCATCTTTAAAAGGTTGCGGTCCATTTTTTCTCCCTGTACTAATTAACCAAAAAAACGGCTTTCCCTCTCTAAGATCACCGCTTTTTTAAAAAAAACGCTCTTCCGGCGGCTAACCTGTGTTTTTCGGTGCGGTGATCATTTTTTGCCGCCGGGCGGTTCCACCAGGCCGCGCAGCCCGCTGGAGACAAGCAGGGCAAATTGCGGGTCCACCAGGAGCGCCTCCACCCCGGGGAGCTCTTCCACCAGGGCCAGGCCGCGTTTGGGGCCCAGCACGAAAACAGCGGTGGAAAGGGCGTCGGCCTGCACCGCTGTCGGCGCAACCACGGTTACGCTCGTCAGCGCGGAAGCAGGCTCCCCCGTTTGGGGATCGAGAATATGGTGATAACGGCTCCCGTCTTTTTCAAAAAAGCGCTCGTAATCACCCGAAGTGACGATGGCGCCCCTTTTATCCCAGGGGATTACCGCCAGCAGCGTCCCGTTACGCGGGTGCTTCACGCCCACCCGCCAGGGAGAACCGTCTGCTTTCGGGCCGAGAATGCCCACATCCCCGCCGGCGTTGATCAGGGCATGGCTGACCCCGCGCCGCTCCAGCAGATCGAGGCCGCGATCAACAATATAGCCTTTGGCGATGCCGCCAAGATCCAGGGCCATGCCGGGCCGGGCCAGGCGAACCGCTTTCTCTCCAGTCTCCACCAGGCGGTAATCAACCATCCCGGCAGCATCCTGCAGCTCCTCCGGGCCGGGGACGCGGTAATCGCCTTCCTGGAAACCCCACGCCTCCAACAAGGGTGCAATGGTGGGATCAAAGGCCCCCCCGCTGATCTCGGCGTAAGCAAGCGCCTCCCTGATCACTGCGGCTGTCTCCGGGCTCACCGCAACCGGTTTTTTGCCGGCGGCGCGGTTGATCGCCGCCACCTCGCTTTCGGAATCGCGGTAGCTTAACAGCTGCTCCAGGCGCTTCATCTCATCAAAAAGCGCTTCTTTAACCCGCTCGCCCTCCCGGGCTCCGGAGAAAATCTGCAGCTCAACCCCGGTGTCCATGAGCAGCTCGCTGTAGGTCAGGGGCTTCCCCCCGGCGGCACCGCGGCGGACGGCAAGTGCAAAAAATACCGCCAGTCCGGCGATGATCACCGCGATGAGTACAAATACCGGAAACCCGCGGCGGCGCCACAGCGCTGTGGATTTTTCTTCCCCGTCGTTTTTGCGGTAGTTGGACCGGAACAATGTTTCCCCTTCCCCCTGTAAATAAATCCTACAGACAAATATAACATCACTGCATTAAAATTAACAGGGAAATATCAGGCTTTTATCCCGGTTCCGCCCGGTGAAGAGAGGGGTGGTCGGTTCATTTTCAGGCTGTGGGCAGGGCTGGAACTGCAAGGCGAAAGGGGCTGCCGCGGTTATTCCCGGGCAGCCCGGCGCCGGATCCTTTCCTAGGCGGAGGCCGCCTCCGACTCGGCAGCGGCGGGAGCGGCAGACTCGCGACGGGGCAGGATCGACCCAAAGCGGCACTTTTCTACACAGAGGCCGCAATCGTCACATTTTTGAAGATCGATCACCGCCAGATAGCCCTCCATGCTGATCGCCTCCTGGGGGCAGGCCCGGACACAGGCCCTGCAGCCGGTACAACCCACCTCGCAGGACCTGGTTACCGTTTTGCCGCGCTGCTGCGAGCTGCACCAGACCAGGTGCCCCTGATCGCCCTGTGGAACAAGGCGGATAATATCGCGCGGGCAGGCCTCGGCACAGAGACCGCAACCGGTGCACGCAGACTGGTCAACCAGCGGCAACCCCCGGGGCCCCATGGAGATGGCCTCAAAGGGACAGGCCCGGACACAATTGCCCAGCCCCAGGCAGCCGTCGGGGCAAGCCTTGAAACCGCCGTGAAACTGCTGTGCGTAATCACAGTCCAGGATCCCGTGGTAGGTAAAGAGATCCCGGGCATGGCGCTGATCGCCGCGGCAAAAAACCGCAGCCACCACCGGCTCCACCGCGTCAACTTCTTCGCCCATGATCGCCGCTATCGCTTCGGCGGTCATCGCCCCGCCGGGGATGCAGCCGTTGAGCGGTGCTCTCTCTTCAATAATCGCTTCGGCATATTGATTGCAGCCGGCGTAGGCGCAGGCGCCGCAGTTGGCGCCGGGGAGCGCCTCACGGATCGCCTCGATCCGCGAATCCGTGGGCACGGCAAAAAATCGCGCCGCCAGCCCCAGGAGTAAACCGAAAAACGCCCCCACGCCCCCCAAAGCGATGACGGCAAATAGTATTTGCACTTTCTTTCACCCCGCTGTTATAAATTAACCTGCCCGTTACCCGAGAAACTCCTCTGCTGTTACCGCTAAAAAGATAACATCCCCCTGAACCCCATAAAGGCCAGCGAAAGGATACCGGCGGTAATTAAAGTAATCGCCGTTCCCTGCAGCGACGCGGGCACCTTGGCCAGGTCGAGCCGTTCCCTGATCCCGGACATGATCACCAGGGCCATCCAGAAACCCAGCGAAGCGGCTATCCCGAAAACCACCGATTCGAGCAGGCTGAAATCCTGCCGCACCGCCAGGAGCGCCACCGCCAGAACGGCGCAATTGGTCGTGATCAGCGGCAGGTAGATCCCCAACCCCTGGTAGAGGGTGGGGCTCGTTTTCCTTAAAAAGGTCTCCACCAGCTGGACCAGTCCGGCGATAACGAGAATAAAGGTAACCAGCTGGAGAAATTCAAGCCCCAGCGGGACGAGGATATAGTAGTGCACCAGCCAGGTCACCAGCGTGGAAAGCGTGATCACGAAGACCACCGCCATCCCCATCCCCATGGCCGTCTCCATCTTGCGGGAAACGCCCAGGAAAGGACAGATTCCGAAAAAACGCTGCAGGACAAAATTGTCCACCAGGATATAGATAAATAAAATAGAAATTAGCTTTTCCATAGCCGCCCTCCATTAAGCGCAGTGCGCCCGATTAATCGATCTGGAGCCGCTTGAACACAATGTTGGTCAGTGCCAGCAGCAGGCCGAGGACAATGAAGGCCCCGGCAGGCTGTGCAAAAATACGCATGGGCTCGAAATTGGCTCCGAAAAGCTGCACGGCCATTTTGGTCTCCGCCAGCAGGGTGCCGTTGCCAAAAACCTCCCGCACCAGGGAGAGCACGAGCAGCCCCAGGGTAAAGCCCAGGCCGCTGCCGATACCGTCAAAGAGCGAACGTAAAACCGGCTGCTTGCCGGCAAAGGCCTCGGCCCGGCCGAGAATGATGCAGTTAACCACGATGAGCGGCACAAAAACGCCGAGAGCATCGTAAAGAGCCGGGACAAAAGCCTGCAAGACCATCTCGATAATGGTGACAAAGGTGGCAATAATGACGATATAACAGGGGATCCGGACCTGCTCGGGGATGTAGCGCCGCAGGCTGGAGACAACCACATTGGAGCAGGTGAGCACCGCGATCACCGCCAGCCCCATCCCCAGGCCATTTTTCACCAAAACGGTAATGGCCAGGGTGGGGCACATCCCCAGCACCAGGCGAAAGATGGGATTCTCTTTTAAAATCCCCCGGCTAATATCTGAAAGGTATACATTATCGATCATTTTTTACCGCCTGCTTTCAGACCTTTTTTCAAAGCGCTCTCCACTGCGCCGATGATACCGGCGGCGCTTTCGGTAGCCCCTGTCTCCGTGTCAATTTCAACCTCCAGGGTCTGCCCGTCAATTATTTGAGGCCGAACCAGCTCTGCCGCCTCGGCCAGGTAGGTTATTTTTTCTTCGTTTTTTCCGATCTCGATGGCGGTTATTTTGCCGCCTTTCACGGTTACCTCCACCTCGATCTTTCCGGCATACCCTTTACCGCTGCCGCGGTAAGTCCCGTCGGGAACAGCGGCAATATCAACCGGCTCGCTTTTCTCCAGGTTGAGGACACTTTCAGCAGCTGCATCGAGGAGCCGGCGCAGCGAGTCGATCATCGCCTCGGTGCTGATCGTTGCTCCGCTGACGGTGTCCACATCATCTCCGATCTGGAAGGGATCGGCGCAGCTCTTGCCCACAAACTGATCCTGAAACTCGGGCTTTTCGATGACATCGCCCACCCCCTGGGTCTCGCTGTGCTCAACAATACGAAGGCCGAGCACAACCCCTTCGCAATCCAGGGCCAGGTTGTAGCTGATGATATCATCGTAACCCTGGACAGAAGCCGAAGCCATTACCCCCAGAAGCTCGCCACCGGCATCGTAGACCAGATCGAAAGAGTCCTCGCCGCACTCTTCGGTCTTGTATTCATCCAGGCCGGGAAAATACTCCTCCAGGGCGTTGCGATAATCCTCTTCCTGCCGCGCAGCGATCGCCGGGGCGGTGATCAGATCCACCCCCCCGAGGAGGACAGCCGCGGCCACGGTAACCGCAACCAGGGTCAAAACTAAACGGGTGAGATCACGCAACCTGCTTCACCTCCCCGAATTTTTTGGGAATGGTGAATTTATCGAGCAGCGGGGTCAGCGCGTTCATCGTTAAAATGGCAAAGGTGACCCCTTCCGGGTAAGCTCCGAAGAGGCGGATCAGCATCGTGATAAGCCCGCAGCCGACCCCGAAGATAAGCTTGCCCCAGGGCGTCACCGGCGAGGTGACCATATCGGTAGCCATGAAAATAGCTCCCAGGAGAACCCCTCCGGCGAGCACGTGAAAAAGCCCGGTAGTAAGGCTGTTGTTGTAAAAACCGCCGCCGAAAGCTGTCCCCATCAGGAAGACGGTCACGATAAAGCCGCCCGGGATCCGCCAGTCGATATGGCCCTTGTAGAGCAGCCAGAAACCTCCCAGCAGCAGGGCCAGGGCCGAAGTTTCGCCCAGGCAGCCGGCAACATTGCCGATGAAAATCTGGCTGAGCGTCGTGCCCAGCGCTTCGGCCTCGCCGGCCAGGGGTGTGGCCGCGGTGACCGCGGAGATATCGGCTAAAAAGTGAAAGGGCTTGGGCTGCGGCCAGATGGGCCCGACCAGCCGGCTGCCCCAGGAAACCACCAGAACCGCCCGGCCCACCAGGGCAGGGTTGAAGATGTTGTTGCCGATACCGCCGTAGACCTGCTTACCGATAATAATAGCGGTAACTGCACCGACCGCCGTGATCCACCAGGGAACATCCGGCGGCAGGGTCATCGCCAGAAGGAGTCCGGTCAAAGCCGCGCTGCCGTCGCCAAATATATTTAACCGGCGCAGCCAGAGCGACTCGGCGAGCATGGCAAAGAAGATGGCCACGCCCATCGTTACCACCGCCCGGTAACCGAACAATAAAACAGCTACGGCCACCACGGGGCCGAGAGCGACAAGTACATCGACCATCACACTCCGGACGGATTGAACGGTGCGGATATGAGGCGAAGATGAAATTACCAGTCTATCGTTCATATGATCACTCCCCTTCCAAAGGCGCTCACTTGGTCTTACGCCGGGCCAGCACTTCCGCCTTGGCAATCCTGATCCACTGGGTCAGCGGTATGCGGGCGGGACAGACATAGGCGCAGCAGCCGCATTCGATGCAGTCGGCAGCGTGCAGCTTCTCCGCCCGGTCAAATTGCCCGTGCTCGGCAGCCTGGGCGATGAATGTGGGAACCAGGTTCATCGGGCAGGAATCGACACAGCGGGCACAGCGGATGCAGGTGCCGCTCTCGTAAAGTTCCACCTCTGCGGCGGTAAGAGCGACGATGCCCGAGGTCCCCTTTATTACCGGCAGATCAGAGGTCGGCTGGGCCAGTCCCATCATCGGCCCGCCCATAACCAGCTTGCGGGTCTCCTCTTTCAGGCCGCCGCAGAACTCGAGCAGTTCGCTTACCAGCGTACCCACCCGCACCTTCAGGTTGGCCGGCCGCCTGATCCCTTCACCGGTAACGGTAACCACCCGCTCGATCAGCGGTCGCCCGGTTAAAACAGCTTCAGCGATCGCGGCGGCGGTGCCCGTGTTATGGTTAACCACGCCTACGTCCAGCGGCAGCCCCCCGGAGGGAACCTGCCGCCGCGCGGTGACCTGGATCAGCATTTTCTCAGCGCCCTGGGGATATTTTGTCTTCAGGGGAACAACACTGAGATCGGGCTTGCCCCCAACAACCTGCTGCATTACCCTGATCGCGTCGGGCTTATTGTCTTCGATGGCGATAATACCCTTGCCCGCACCCAACACCTTCATCATTATCTCCAGGCCCAAAACGACATTTTCCGGTTCCTCCAGCATGAGGCGGTGATCGGCAGTAAGGTAAGGTTCGCATTCTGCGCCGTTGATGATCACCGTGTCGATGGCCTTGCCTTCCGGCGGTGACAGCTTCACGTGGGCCGGGAAGGTAGCCCCGCCCATGCCGACAATACCGGCTTCGCGGATGGCGCCGAGGAGCTCCTCCGGGGAGCGCTCCTCCAGGTTTTCCAAAGGCCTGATCTGCCCGTCCCATTCGTCCAAACCGTCACTTTCAATGGTTATCGCTTCCACCTTGTGGCCCAGGGGATGGTTGTAAGGACCGATGGCGGTAACCCGGCCGGAGATGCCGGCATGAACGGGCGCAGAAACAAAGCTTTCGCTTTGACCGATCGCCCGGCCCTTCTTGACCGAGTCATCCACCTCTACCAGCGGTTCACAGGGAGCGCCGATATGCTGTTGCAGAGGAATAATAACTTTTTCGGGAATGGGGAGGGCGGTGATCGCCAGGGAAGCCGTCAGCTCTTTGCGGTATTCCGGGTGAACGCCTCCTTTAAACATTGCCGTAGCCATACTAAAATAGCTCACCCCTTCTCTATGAAGATCAAACTGAATAAAAAATAAAGGCCTCTTTTGAGCATAAGTTATCATTTCGTTAAACGTGTTCTTTTTCCTGCTAATGATCTGCCTGTGAAAATCAGTTGACCCTAGAGCAATTGAAAACCGGGACCGTTTTCCTTGGCTGCAGCGAGCGCCTCGAGGTATTCCCGGCGGGTAATTCTGCGGTTGATTTCGGGAAAACGGGAAGCCTGGTAGGCGGGATGATACTGATCCATAACATTAACCGCGGTGCGCGGCGAAACCTCCCGGGCAATAAATTCCATCAGCCCGGCCGTGCCGGCGACCCCTCCCGGCATCACCAGGTGGCGGACAAGCAGCCCCTTGAGAGCGATTCCCTCCTGATCCAGCACCAGGTCGCCCACCTGGCGGTGCATCTCTTTGATCGCCTCCCGGGCTACCCGGGGATAATCGTTCACTTGCGAGTACTTTCTCGCCTCTTCTTCGCCGGCGAACTTGAGGTCGGGCATGTAGATATCGACAATCCCCTCCAGCAGGCGCAGCGACTCCACCCTTTCGTAACCGCCGCAATTGTAGACCAGGGGCAGCGCCAGCCCCCCGCCGGCTGCAAGGGTCAGCGCTTCAACAATTTGCGGCAGGTAGTGGGTAGGCGTAACCAGGTTGATATTCTCGCAGCCCCTTTTTTCCAGGGCCAGCATCATCTCCGCCAGCTCTGCTGCGGAGGCAGGATCCCCGGCCATCCCCCGGCTGATCTCGAAGTTCTGGCAAAAAGCGCAGCGCAGGTTGCAAAAAGCAAAGAAGATGGTTCCCGAGCCCCCCCGGCCCACCAGGGGGCGTTCTTCCCCAAAATGCGGTCCAAAACTGGCGATCTCGGCATCCTTTCCCGCCCCGCATTCGCCGCGCTCCCCCGATAGCCTGAGCGCGCCGCACTCCCGGGGGCAAAGGCGGCAGGGCTCAAGCAGTTCGCGAAAACGGGCCAGGCGCCTTTCCAGCTCTCCGGACTGAAGCAATTTGCAGTAACTGATCGCTTACCCCCCCTTGTCAGTGCTCTCCACCATCTAAATTATGCACCACGCATCACAATTGATCAAGCTCCGTACTGGAAGTTGAAGGAGATAAACCTACAAGGAAAGGTAGGAGTCGAAAAGCGGTGTGCTGGAGGTGAGAAGGGGGAAGGGACAAAAACCAGGGGGAGGATGACCGAAAAGGAGGCCCCGGGCTTTCTCACTGTCACCCCGAGCCTCCCACAGCGTCACCACATTAAAGATGCCTGAGCCTCCTACACCGTCACCCTGGGCCTCCCACAGCGTCACCCTGAGCCTCCTACACCGTCACCCTGAGCGCAGCGAAGGGTCTCGGCCGGCCCGGCCCCGACCAGAAAGAACGACCGGCGTTTTTGACGTGGGCTCCACCTTAACGCGCGAGATCCTTCGGGCTGCGCCCTCAGGATGACAGAAAAAGTAAGCCCTCAGCAGCATTAAAAAGGCCTGGGCATCACACAGCGTCACCCTGAGCGCAGCGAAGGGTCTCAACCGGCCCGGCCTCGCCCGGAAAGAACGACCGGCGTTTTTGACGTGGGCTCCACCTTAACGCGCGAGATCCTTCGGGCTGCGCCCTCAGGATGACA
>JAAZIE010000269.1 GCA_012510305.1 Bacillota bacterium
CGTCAGGCCGAAAGTTTGCCGCCGGCTTCCTTCAGATTCCACCTCGCGGTGGACACCCTTGCCTTTGGCTATGTGCTTGGCACTATCAACCCGCACTCGGGACTTGCACCCGTTAGACTGCACCCATGCCGGGCGCACAAAAATCAGGGGGCTGCCCTTTGAGGCGGCCCCCTGGTTTCTACATGGCTGGATTTAAAGGGAGATAATCAAAACCGGGTGACAGGAGAACCGTCCCCCTGTCACCTAGGCGGTTACTTCTTTTTTCTTTCGCTTGTCTTCGGTCACCAGGATCGGTTTTTCCTTCTTTAAAACGACGTCGCTGGTGATCACGCAGTGGCTCACATCTTCACGCGAAGGCAGTTCGAACATGACGTCGAGCAGGACCTCTTCCATGATCGCCCGCAGCCCGCGCGCGCCGGTGCTGCGCTTGATCGCCTCTTCGGCGACGGCATGAAGCGATTCTTCTTTAAATTCAAGGGAGACATCATCGAGCTCGAACATCTTTTGGTACTGTTTCACCAGCGCGTTGCGCGGCTCGGTGAGAATGCGAATGAGCGCCTCCTTGTCGAGGGAGTCAAGCGTGGCGATAACGGGAATCCGGCCGACAAACTCGGGGATCAGCCCGTATTTAAGCAGGTCCTGGGGCAGGATCTGGCAGAGAATGGAGCCGATGTTTTCCCGGTTGATGCTCTGCACGTCGGCGCCAAAACCGATTCCCTTTTTGCTGACGCGGCTCTGAATGATTTTTTCCAGGCCGTCAAAGGCTCCGCCGCAGATGAAAAGAATATCGGTGGTGTCGATCTGCATAAACTCCTGGTGCGGATGCTTGCGCCCTCCCTGGGGCGGCACGCTGGCAACAGTGCCCTCAAGGATCTTCAACAGCGCCTGCTGGACCCCTTCGCCGGAGACATCGCGGGTGATGGAGGGATTGTCGGTCTTGCGGGCGATCTTGTCGATCTCGTCGATATAGACGATCCCCTTTTCAGCCTTTTCAATGTCATAATCGGCAGCCTGGATCAGCTTGAGCAGGATGTTTTCCACATCCTCGCCCACGTAACCGGCCTCGGTCAGCGAGGTGGCGTCGGCGATGGCAAAGGGAACGTTCAAAACCCGGGCCAGGGTCTGTGCAAGAAGGGTCTTCCCTGTGCCGGTGGGGCCGATCAGGACGATATTGCTTTTCTGCAGCTCCACCTCTTCGAGTTTCTGGGCGGCGTTGATCCGCTTGTAGTGGTTGTAGACAGCGACAGAGAGAACCCTTTTGGCCTCCTCCTGCCCGATGACATATTGGTCCAGGGCCTCATTGATCTCCTGCGGTTTCAGCAGATCGCCAAAACTGAAATCGCCCTCTTCACCCATCTCTTCTTCGATAATCTCGTTGCACAGTTCGATACACTCGTCGCAGATATAGACACCCGGGCCGGCAACCAGTTTGCGCACCTGCTCCTGGGTCTTTCCGCAAAACGAGCACTTGAGCTGCCCTTTTTCATCTGTGAATTTAAACATAGCTCGGTTTCACCCCGCTCAAGGTTAAGGTCGGTGAACCAGGACTTCGTCCACAAGCCCGTACTCTTTGGCCTCTTCCGCCGAGATAAAGAAGTCACGGTCCGTATCCCTGGCAATACGTTCCACCGGTTGCCCGGTGTGGCTGGATAGAATGTCGTTAAGCGCCTCGCGTACTTTTAAAATCTCCTTGGCGTGAATTTCGATATCCGCCGCCTGGCCCTTGGCACCCCCGGCAGGCTGATGGAGCATGATCCGGGAATGGGGCAGAGTAAATCTTTTGCCCTTGGCCCCGGCTGCCAGGAGAACCGCCCCAAAGCTGGCGGCCAGGCCCACACAGATGGTGGATACCGGCGGCTTGATATATTGCATGGTGTCATAAATGGCCATCCCGGAGTAGACTGCACCACCGGGCGAGTTGATATACAGGTTAATATCTTTTTCAGGATCTTCCGACTCTAAAAAAAGCATCTGGGCCACGACCAGGTTGGCTACATGATCGTCGATGGGACTGCCCACAAAAATGATCCTGTCTTTCAGTAACCTCGAATAGATATCGTAGGCTCTTTCACCGCGGCTGCTCTGCTCCACAACCATGGGTACAAGAATGCTCATCTTAAAGCCCCCTTTTATTCCGCCTTTTTAACCTTCTTTATGATCGCTTCCGCCACCATTAAATCGATGGCTTTGCGGATGCGCAGCTCTTCTTTCAGCAGGGGGATGCGCCCCTGTTTCTCAAATATCTCCCTGATCCTTTCCGGATCATCTTGATGACGTTCGGAAAGCTCTTCGATCTTGGCATCTATTTCGCTGTCATCTACGGCAAACCCTTCTTTTTTGACCACCGCATCGAGGACCAGGTTGGCCTTGGTTCTCTTCTCCGCCTCTTCTTTTTTCTCCTCGCGGAGCTCCTCCATGGTCTTCCCGGAAAGCTCGGTAAACTTATCCAGGGTTAACCCCTGGTAGCGCAGGTACTGATCCATCTCTCCCAGCATCCGGTCAATCTGGCGCTCTACCAATACCGGGGGCAGCTGCACCTGCGAGGCTTCGGCAACCTTCTGGACCAGGCTCTCTTCCAGCGCGGTTTTAGCTTTCGCGGCGGCCGCTTCTTCCAGGCGCTTCCGCAAATCGGCCCTGTACTGGGAAACAGTCTCAAGGTCGCTGATCTCCTTGACGAAATCATCGTCCAGGGCGGGCAGCTGTTTCTCCTTGAGCTCTTTCAAGCTTACCTTGAACAAGGCCTCTTTGCCGGCCATCTCCTGCTCGTGGTAATCTTCGGGGAAGTTTATCTCGATCTCTTTTTCCTCTTCCACCTTCATTCCCACAACCTGCTCCTCAAATCCGGGAATGAAGGTTTTGGAACCCAGCTCCAGGGAGTAATTATCCGCCTCTCCCCCGGAAAAAGATTCGCCGTCAACAAATCCCTGAAAATCAATCAGGGCCAGGTCGCCTTCCCGGGCCGGCCGCTCTTCTTCAAGGGTAACCAACCGGGCATGCTGCTCCCGCAAAGATTCCAGGTGCCCGTCGAGATCCTCTTCCGTTAACTCGCTCTCTTCCTGCTCCACTTCGACCCCTTTGTATGCACCCAGTTCCACCGGGGGCATGACCTCCACTATCGCTTCGAATAGAAAAGGTTTGCCTGCTTCAATGGTTTCAAAATCAAACTGGGGCTGATCGATGGGCTCTTCATCCACCTCGGAAATCGCTTCGCTGTACGCAGGCGGAATAAGCAGCTCCAGGGCATCCTGGTGCAATACTGCCGGCCCGAAGTGCGCTTCCAAAACACGCCGGGGCACCCGGCCCTTCCGAAATCCCGGCATATTGATCTTCTGAACTACGCTCCGGTAGGCCCGGTCCAGGGCATCGTCAACTTCCGGAGCGGCTACCTCTATTTTCAGCTTGATTTTATTGTGCTCTATTTTTTCCCACCTGGACAGCATTTATGCTCCTCCCTCTACAATCATATCATATGCACAGCACCGGTAACATAAGCATTGCCCGAAAAAAAACCCTCTCCGGCAGCTTGCTGCGCCCTCGTAAAAGCTCATTTATTCTATCACAGTTAAAACACCGGTGACAACCCGCTAGGGCAAACTGTTAATCGCTCCCGGGCTGCCGGAGCCGAAACCCTGGTACTTGACAGGGTTTTTTCGAATTGAGAAAGCGGATCCACTCATTTAAATCTTTAGGGTTAAGGCAATTTTGAAATCGTTTTTAATATTGGTGAAAAGACTTGATTTTTGTTTAAATAAATTATAAAATAAAGAGGCGAATGAGGATTCATTCATTTTTCGTATAAACTTGGGAGGCTATCAACCTGGAGAAGCGGCACCGCACAACCCGGCGCCGGCCCCTCCCTTCAGAAGGCAACACTACAGAGTCGCGGCACCGCCTCCTTTGGAGTTGGCAAAATGCCAAAACACCATGCGCAAACAGCCCTGAACCCGGATCTTGTTTACGGCCCTCCCGGCGCTCTCGAACAGCGCCCGGGGCGAAGCGGTAAGGAAGACAAAACTGCAGCCGATTAACCGAACCGCCAGTGATAGTATATTCACCACCGGTTCTCGCCAGATTAAATGTTCAGAACTTTTAAGGGGGTGAGCGTAAAAGGTCAAAAACGAGGCCTTGCCCGCAACAGCCGGGCCCAAACCGTTATGGAGATCTTTTCGGCCCGGCGGGAAGAGGGTTATCCGCTGGAACTCCCGTAAAAAATCGGACTTTCAGCCCACAACCCCGCAGCCCGCAGATAAGCTGCCGTCAAAGGGCTAACAGCAGTCTATTCCGGTTCAAGCAAGTTGTGAAAGATTGAGAGTAAAAAGGAGGTATTTTGATGGCCGTAAAGGAAATTAGAAAAGCTGCCGTGCTTGGCGCCGGCGTCATGGGCGCCACCATTGCCGCCCACCTGGCCAACGTGGGTATCCCCGTTTACTTGCTGGACATCGTTCCCCGAGAACTAACCCCGGAAGAGGATAAAAAAGGACTGACCCTGGAAAGTCCTGCCGTGCGCAACCGCCTCTCCGATGCCGGGAAAGCAGCCCTGCTGAAACAGAAGCTAAACCCGCTCTACCGCAAATCCTACGTAGAGATGATCACTCCGGGCAACTTCGAAGACGACATGGAAAAGCTCAAGGATTGCGACTGGATTATCGAAGTGATCGTGGAAAACATGGATATCAAGAAAAAAGTTTTCAAGAACGTGGAAGCCAACTGGACTCCCGGCGCCATCGTCAGCTCCAACACATCGGGGCTTTCGATCAACGAAATGGTCTCCGAATGCTCGACCGATTTTCGGCAGTATTTCCTGGGCACTCACTTCTTCAACCCTCCCCGCTACATGAAGCTCCTGGAGCTCATTCCCTGCAAGGAAACGCTGCCCGAGGTCATGGACTACATGCACCGCTTCTGCGAAAGGACCCTGGGCAAGGGGGTTGTCTTCGCCAAGGATACGCCGAACTTTATCGCCAACCGCATCGGGACCTACGCCATGGTGCAGACGATAAAGCTCATGCTGCAGGAAAATATGACCATCGAACAGGTCGATGCCATTACCGGGCCGCCGATGGGCCATCCCAAGAGCGCTTCCTTTAGAACCATGGACATGGTCGGCCTGGATACCTTCCGCCATGTCGCCCAGACCTGCATCGACAAATCCGACGATCCGGTGGAAAAAGAAGAGATGCAGCTTCCGGACCTGCTGAACAAGATGGTGGAGAAAAACCTGCTGGGCGATAAAACGAAGCAGGGCTTCTACAAAAAAATACGCGGCAAAGCCGGCTCGGAGATCCTGGCCCTCGATTATGACACCATGGAGTACCGCCCGCGTGAAAAAGCAAGATATGACATCTTCAAGGAGACCAAGGAGGCCGGCCTCAAAAAGGGCCTGAAGATCCTGGTCAATTCCGACGACGAAGCCGGTAAATTTGCCTGGGCCCTGATGAAAAAGCTCTCCATCTACGCGGCCAACCGCATCCCCGAGATCGCCGACGATGTGGTCAACGTCGACCGGGCCATGAGCTGGGGCTTCAACTGGAAGCTGGGCCCCTTTGCCAGCTGGGACGCCATCGGCCTGCGCGAAAGCGTGGAGCGGATGAAAAAAGAAGGCGAGAAAATACCCGCCTTTGTCGAAGAGATGCTCGAGAAGGGCTTCGAGAGCTTCTACAAGGAAAATGACGACGGCTCGCTCTCCTACTATGATCTGGCCTCAAAAGGCTACCAGCCCGTAGTGGAGAGCCCCGAGATTGTCAACCTGGCCAACCTGAAAAAACAGGAAAAGCTCGTTGCCGGCAATGACGACGGCAGCCTCATCGATCTCGGTGACGGCGTCGTCTGCCTGGAGATGCACAGCCCGCAGCAGGCGATTTCGCCGCTTTTCACCGAGTTTATTTTCCAGGCCATCGAGGAGACGGAAAAGAATTTTGCCGGAATGGTGATCAGCAACCAGGCCAACAACTTCTGCGTCGGCGCCAACGTAGCCCTGCTGCTGATGGCAGCCCAGGGCGGCGAGTGGGAGATGCTCGATAAATCGGTTAAAGACTTCCAGGATGCGATGATGGCGATAAAATACGCGCGCATCCCGGTAGTGGGCGCTCCCTTCCAGATGGCCCTGGGCGGCGGGATGGAGATCATCCTGCACTGCGACCGCATCCAGGCCGCTGCCGAGACCTACATGGGCCAGGTGGAGATGGGCGTGGGGCTTCTTCCCGGCGGCGGCGGCAACAAAGAGCTGCTCTACCGCTACGTTGAAAGGGTCCCCGATGGCTTAAATGTGGACCTGCTCCCCTATGTCCAGAAAGCCTTCGAAGCGATCGCCATGGCCACGGTGGCCACCAGCGCCCGCCATGCCCAGGAGCTCGGGTTCATGCGGAGCACGGACAAGGTCACGGTCAACCAGGATTTCCTGATCCATGACGCCAAGCAAACGGTGCTCGGCATGGTCAAAGAAGGATACGAAACGCCGCGGACAAAGGCGGTCCCGGCCCTCGGCGATTACGGCATCGCCGCCTTCAAGGCAGGCGTGCAGAATTTGCGCTGGGGCAACTACATCAGCGATCACGATATGAAGATCGCCCTGGAGATCGCCCAGGTCCTCTGCGGAGGCAACATCAGGCCAAAAACCATGGTCAGCGAGCAATATCTCCTCGATATTGAACGCGAAGCTTTCCTGCGCCTGATCGGTGAAGAGAAAACCCAGGAACGGATCATGTCCC
>JAAZIE010000270.1 GCA_012510305.1 Bacillota bacterium
CCCGATCCTGAAAAAATAGCCGGGCGTCTTTTCCCCGAAATCGATTACACCGCTATCTCCAAAATGATCGTCGCTGCAGCTCTCGCAGAACCCGATCTAACCCTCAAGCAAATGCGCATCTTGATTGAGTTTACCGACGATAGTCGGGAGCAGATTGAAAGGAACTACCACCTGGACTACTGATTTTCCCGCTAGTGGGAAAACAGGCTTCAACAGGGCACCGCAATTGAGCAGATGAAAACCAAAGCAACCGCCGGCCAGACCGGTTATCATCAAATACTGCTATAAAATTGTATCCGGCAGTGTCCATATTATGATAGCGCCACATATGATAGTACATATTACAGCAAAGAGGGGGTCACGATGATCGGCTGCTTCTGCTTTGTAATCATGTCGCTTTCAGAAAATCCTTTGCTGCGTGATCTTTACGAAAAAAATATCAAGCCGCTGGTGGAAAGCTTCGGTTATCGCTGCGAACGGGTTGACGAACAGGAATTCAACGGCAGTATCAGGGACCGTATTCTAAAAAATATCAGGGAAGCCTGCTTTATCATTGCCGACGTTACCGAGGCCAGGCCCAACTGTTATTATGAACTGGGAGTGGCCCACGCTCTGGGCATAGAAGTGATCCACCTGGCCCATTCAGCCCAGGATATTCATTTCGATGTCAAGGACTTCAACTTTATTATTTACGGCAACGGCACCGAGCTCGAACAGAAGCTGCACCGGCGTATCCGCGCCACCATTGCCGGGGAAGATGGCACCTGAACCCCGCCGGGGCACCTCTATTTCACCCCACGCGGACAGCAAAACAGCGCCGGGCTTGGCGCACGACCTTTTTGTAATCAAACTGAAAATGCTATAATGCGGGTAACCCCCCTTTTGTTTCTCACGGGCTGCTCTTGCGGGGGGAGCGCAAAGAACTGTGCTTGAAATGTACAGGCGGTCATCTGTTCACCGGGGTTTTAGATTACACCAACATAAAATAGCTGTTTGCAAGGAGGTGTCGAAATGCCTACAATATTTTTTTACGGCCCCAGCCTGCCGCGTGAGAAAAAAACAAAACTTATCCGCGACTTTACAGAAGCAGCCAGTGAAGCCACCGGGATTGCGAAAAGCGCTTTTGTCGTCTACCTGCAAAAAACCGATCCTTCTGAAGTAGGGGTCGGGGGTGAGCTGTTGGCAGATCGTCAGAAGAAATAGGAGCAGGCCTGTTCGGGTGAGCCGTGGCTGCGGTGCTGTTCCCGGTAAATATTTTTAAAGTTAGGGTCTACTTGCCCGGCACTCCTGTGCCTACTTGCTTGCCGCCGGTGAAGGTCCACACCGGCGGTAAGAGCCCTACCCCCGCCTCCTGCCGAAAGAGCAGGGGGCGGTTATCTCTTCCTCCTGCAGGAATTAAATAGAAAGCTGTCGAAAGAAGCTCCAATAAATACACTTAACCGGTAAATACCTCCAGGAGGTGTAAAGATGCTTTACTGCCCTTATTGTGGAACAAGAGTGGGTTCGGGAGAAAGGTTCTGCTCCAGTTGCGGAAAAGCGCTGGTCGAAGAAGGGACGGCAACAGGGAAAGGAGAAAGCACCCGCCGCTTCCCATGGTGGGTTTTGGCCCTTCTATTTGGATCGGCGGCGGTTTTGGTACTGGTCCTGATTTTTGTCCATCAGGCAAAACGAGCAGCAGAAATCAGGGGCAACAGCACGGGTAATATTTCGAACTTCGGACTGTTGGCCTCGCAGGGCGATTGGATTTACCACCTTTATCAGGAGGATGAGGGTGAAACTGTTGGACTATACAAGACTCACGCCGACGGCAGCGGGCGCACCAGGATAAGCGAAGATACAGCAATGTTTCTAAATGTGGCCGGCGATTGGATCTATTATGTAATGAGAGATGAAGAAAGTGACAGTTATCGTAACGAGATCTACAAG
>JAAZIE010000271.1 GCA_012510305.1 Bacillota bacterium
CCTCGAGGTTAAGCCCGCGCAAGGAGATGAGGTTGTTTTCCGGCAGGTAGCCGGAGGAGTCTTCGCTGTTTGCGGCATTGTTGATATAGTCAAAATCTGCGGGGAAGATCTCGTTAAAGATAATCTTGCCGGCAGTGGTGAGCAAATATTTTCTACGGCGTGAAAGACCGCGCCCCTTGAACCCCGATGCCTTGACCAGAACGCGGGCATGCAGATCGAGGTGTCCCAGCTCGTAAGCGCTGAGCGCTTCTTCGGGATCGATGAAAATCCGGCCTTCGCCCCGGGCGCCCGCTTTCTCCAGGGTCAGGTAATAACAGCCCAAAACCATATCCTGGGTCGGAGTGACCACCGGCCGCCCGTCTTTGGGATTGAGAATGTTCTGCGCCGCCAGCATGAGCAGCCTCGCTTCCGCCTGGGCTTCGGCGGAAAGAGGCACATGGACCGCCATCTGGTCGCCGTCAAAGTCGGCATTGTAAGCGACACAGACAAGCGGATGAATCTGGATTGCCCGGCCCTCCACCAGCACCGGCTCGAAAGCCTGGATGCCCAAACGGTGCAGGGTGGGCGCACGATTCAACAGCACCGGATGGTCCTTGATCACTTCTTCCAGAACGTCCCAGACCTCGGGACGGACCTTCTCCACCATCCGCTTGGCGCTCTTGATATTATGGGCCAGCTCGTCGTTGACCAGGCGTTTCATCACAAAGGGCTTGAACAGCTCCAGGGCCATCTCCTTGGGCAGGCCGCACTGGTAAAGCTTCAGGTTGGGGCCGACCACGATCACGGAGCGCCCCGAATAATCAACCCGCTTGCCCAGCAGATTCTGGCGAAAACGGCCCTGCTTCCCTTTAAGCATATCGCTCAGCGATTTTAAAGGACGGTTCCCCGGACCGGTAACCGGACGGCCCCGCCTGCCGTTGTCGATCAGCGCATCGACAGCTTCCTGAAGCATCCTTTTCTCATTGCGGACAATAATATTGGGCGCCCCCAGGTCCAGCAGCCGCTTCAGCCGGTTATTGCGATTGATCACCCGGCGGTAAAGATCGTTCAAATCAGAGGTGGCAAAACGGCCGCCATCGAGCTGAACCATGGGCCTTAAATCGGGCGGGATAACCGGGATCACGTCGAGAATCATCCAGGAGGGATGGTTGCCGGACTGAAGAAAGGCCTCGACCACCTCCAGGCGGCGGGTCGCCCGCACCTTTTTCTGCCCGCTGGAGCTTTTCAGCTCGGCACGCAGCTCCCCGGTAAGATCGTCCAGGTTGATCTCTTCAAGCAGATTTTTTACCGCCTCGGCGCCCATCTCCGCCTTGAATCCTTTTCCGGACTTGAAAAGAGCATCATATTTATCGCGATATTCACGGTACTCCACTTCCGTTAACAGCTGTTTTTTGCTCAAGACAGTTTCGCCGGGATCGATGACTACGTAGGAGGCAAAGTAGAGGACCTTCTCCAGGGAACGCGGCGACATGTCCAGCAAAAGGCCCATCCGGCTGGGGATCCCTTTGAAATACCAGATATGCGAGACCGGGGCGGCCAGCTCAATATGGCCCATGCGCTCACGGCGCACCTTGGCCCGGGTCACCTCTACCCCGCAGCGATCGCAGACAATACCGCGATAACGGATCCGTTTGTACTTACCGCAATTGCATTCCCAGTCTTTCTGCGGCCCGAAAATCTTTTCACAAAACAGCCCCTCACGCTCAGGCTTAAGAGTACGATAATTGATCGTTTCCGGCTTCTTGACCTCACCTCGAGACCAGGCCCTGATCTGCTCCGACGAGGCCAAACCGATCTTTAATGCATCAAAGCTGTTTACATCCAAGTAAATTTCGCTCCTTTCGCCGGATTTAAGCCTTTACCCGGTGAAAACTTTACTTTGCCGGCACTAATCCTTTTTGCGCAGCTTTCGGGAAGTGCGGTGGGATGCGTCCTCTTCATTATCTTCCTCATCTTCCCCTTCCATCTCCTTGAGTTGTTCCAGTGACACCTCGTCTATAGATCCCGCCTCAACAGCGGCAAGAGCCGGGCTTGGGGCGGACGGCTTATCGACGGGATCCTCCTTGGCGTCCTTGCCCGTTTCTTGATCCGTTAACGCAGCCTTATTTTCAGCCTCGTTTTCCGCCGCATCGCGCTGCAGGGTATAGAGATCGGCCTCATCGTCGCCGGTCTCAAACCCCTCGATGTTTACATCGAGGCGCCGGTAATCGGCCTCCTCATCACCTTCCCGGATCTCAACCTCTCCCTTCTCCTCGCTGAGCACTTTCACGTCAAGGCAGAGGCTTTGCAGCTCTTTCACCAGCACCTTGAACGACTCGGGCACACCGGGCTCGGGGATATTTTCCCCTTTGACAATGGCTTCATAGGTTTTGACCCGGCCGAGAACGTCGTCGGATTTAACCGTTAATATTTCCTGCAGGGTGTAGGCGGCGCCGTAAGCCTCCAGGGCCCACACCTCCATCTCTCCAAAACGCTGACCGCCAAACTGGGCTTTCCCGCCCAGGGGCTGCTGGGTCACCAGCGAATAAGGCCCCGTCGAGCGGGCGTGGATCTTGTCATCGACCAGGTGCGCCAGCTTCAACATGTAGACGTAGCCGACGGTGACCTTGTTATCAAAAAGTTCACCGCTGCGCCCGTCATACAACCGGGCCTTGCCGTCCCCGGGCAGCCCGGCTTCTTTGAAAGCGGTAAAAACGTCATCTTCCACCGCTCCATCAAAAACCGGAGAGGCGACATGAACCCCCAGGGCCCTCGCCGCCCAGCCCAGATGGGTCTCCAGAACCTGCCCGATATTCATCCTTGAGGGAACCCCCAGGGGATTGAGCACAATTTCAACGGGCGTCCCGTCGGGTAAAAAAGGCATATCCTCTTCCGGGAGAATTCGGGCGATTACGCCCTTGTTGCCGTGGCGCCCGGCCATCTTGTCTCCCTCGGATATTTTTCGCTTCTGGGCCACGTAGACGCGAACGAGCTGGTTAACCCCGGGAGAAAGCTCGTCGCCTTCTTCGCGCGAAAAAACCTTGACGTCAACAACTATACCCGATTCGCCGTGCGGCACACGCAGCGAGGTATCCCTGACCTCGCGGGCTTTCTCGCCAAAAATAGCCCGCAGCAGCCTTTCTTCAGCGGTAAGCTCGGTTTCCCCCTTGGGCGTAACCTTGCCCACGAGGATATCCCCGGAGCGCACTTCAGCCCCGGAACGGACGATCCCCCGCACATCCAGGTCCCGCAGGGCCTCTTCGCCGACGTTGGGGATATCACGCGTAATCTCCTCCGGGCCAAGCTTGGTATCACGGGCTTCCGCTTCGTACTCCTCGATATGGATCGAGGTAAAGATATCTTCTTTGACCAGCTTTTCGCTGAGCAAGATCGCGTCTTCGTAATTGAAGCCTTCCCAGGGCAGAAAAGCGGTGAGCACGTTGCGGCCCAGGGCCAGCTCGCCGTCGTTGGTGCAGGCTCCGTCGGCGATCACTTCGCCGGCCTTTATCTTCTGGCCTCGCGAGACCACAGGGTGCTGATTGATGCAGGTGCCCTGGTTGGAACGTTTAAATTTTTGAAGGGTGTAGATGTCCAACCCGCTGCTGCCCTTTGATGAATAACCCGCCTCAAATTTTTCTCCCGTGCGCCCGTTGATCAGGTAGTTCGGCCCGCCGGCATCATCCTCACGCCGAACGGCAATCTCCGTGGAGGTAACCCTGGTCACCTCACCGTCGGCCAGGCAGATCACCAGCGCTCCCGAATCGTAGGCCACTTTCTGTTCCAGTCCGGTACCGACCAGCGGCGCCTCGGTTCGCAGAAGCGGCACCGCCTGGCGCTGCATGTTGGCTCCCATCAAAGCCCGGTTGGCATCGTCGTTTTCCAGAAAAGGAATTAGCGCCGTGGCCACGCTGACCAGCTGTTTTGGCGAGACGTCCATGAAGTCAACATTTTGCGGTTTGCGCAGCACCGTGTCGTACTGGTAGCGGCAGGTAACCCGGTCTCCGATAAAGTACCCCTCGCGGTCAAGCTCGGCGTTGGCCTGGGCGATGACGTACTTGTCTTCGTCGTCAGCGGTAAGATAGACAATCTCATCGGTGACCCGGCCCTCTTTTTTATCCACTTTCCGGTACGGTGTTTCGATGAAACCGTAGCTGTTTATCCGGGCGTAAGTGCTTAAAGAACCGATAAGGCCAATATTGGGCCCTTCCGGAGTTTCGATGGGACAAACCCGCCCATAGTGCGAATGGTGCACATCGCGAACCTCAAAACCGGCCCGCTCGCGCCGCAAGCCGCCGGGCCCGAGAGCGCTAAGACGCCGTTTGTGCGTCAGCTCCGCCAGGGGGTTGGTCTGATCCATGAATTGAGAGAGCTGGCTGCTGCCGAAAAATTCCTTAATCGACGCGATCACCGGCCGGATATTGATCAGGGCCTGCGGGGTAATGGCATCGACATCCTGAATCGTCATTCTTTCGCGGACCACCCGTTCCATCCTCGACAAACCGATGCGAAACTGGTTTTGCAGCAGCTCGCCCACACCGCGGAGACGGCGATTACCGAGATGATCGATATCATCGGCCTCGCCAATCCCATCCATCAAATTAAGAATATAGCTAATCGTAGCGACAATATCCGCGGGAACAAGATGTTTTGTCCCCGGGCTGACTGCGCCGTTGCTTAAAACCAGGCAGCTTTCATCGCGCTGAACCACCCGGGCCCGCGAGATCCCGCTCTCATCGATCTTTGTGGCGCTTTCTTCATCTACTTGCAATCCCGCCGGAAAAAGAACCTTCCCGGTAGCCGGATCAAGCAGATCTTTGGCCAACTTAGCCCCCACAAGACAGCTGCTCATGGAAAACTTTTTGTTGACCTTGTACCGGCCCACCTGCGCAAAGTCATAACGCCTGTTCTGGAAAAACAAGGACTCAAAGAGCGAACGGGCATTGTCAATATTCAAAGGTTCACCCGGCCGCAACCGTTTGTAGATCTCCAAAAGCCCACTTTCCACTGAATCGGTGTGGTCCTTTTCCAGTACCGCTAAAATCCTGGGATCATGCTCGTAAAGATCGAGGATCTCCTGGTTGCTGCCGTAACCGATGGCCCGGATAAGCACCGTCACCGGCAACTTGCGGGTGCGATCGATACGCACAAAAATACCGTCATTAACATCGGTTTCGAACTCCAACCAGGTCCCGCGGTTGGGAATAATTGTGGCGCTGACGAGCTCTTTACCGGTACTGGGATCGGGATCTTTCTTGAAATAGACCCCCGGCGAGCGAACCAGCTGGCTGACGATAACGCGCTCGGCCCCGTTGATGATAAAAGTCCCATTGTTGGTCATTTTGGGGAAGTCGCCCATGAACACTTCCTGCTCCTTCACCTCGCCTGTTTCCCGGTTGATCAGGCGCACTTTTACCTTCAAGGGAACCGAATAAGTGGCATCCCTCTCCTTGCATTCATCGACGGAATACTTCGGTTCCCCCAGGGCAAAATCCAAAAACTCCAGAACAAGGTTGCCGGTAAAATCTTCTATCGGGGTAATATCCTGAAAAATTTCCTGAAGGCCTTCCTGCATGAACCAGCGGTGTGAGCTGCGCTGGACCTCAATTAAATCGGGCAACCCGTGAACCTCTTCAATCCGGGCGTAACTACGCCTTTTTCTTGCACCGGAGGCAGCTTGAATGGACATATACCGATATCACTCCCTAGACCTGGTGAATTAAATAATTGATAACCTGATCAGAAGCCCAAAACCTACAAACAAAGAGGCATTTTACTATTGTTTCCTTTTGGGTATGTACTTATACGAAGACATATTCAGGTCGCAGTGTCCGCAGTACTCTAGACAATCACAAATACTATCACATACCGGGAGCACTGTCAAACAAATTAACTGGAAATTAACGAGGAAGGAGAGTTTTAAAGGGGGAAAATAGGCCCGCCCACGTCTGCAGGCGGGCGCGCGCTTACTTTAACTCCACCAGTCCGCCAACTTCTTCGATCTTGGCTTTAACCGCTTCGGCTTCTTCTTTGCTGATTTTTTCCTTGACCGCCTTGGGAGCTTCGTCAACCAACGCTTTGGCCTCTTTCAATCCCAGGCCGGTTAGCTCGCGAACGACCTTGATCACCTGGATCTTTTTCTCACCGGGCCCGGTAAGAACAACATCGAACTCATCTTTTTCCTCTTCCGCCGCCTCGGCCGGCGCCGCTCCGGGGGCGGCCATGGCTACCGGTGCAGCTGCACTGACGCCAAATTCTTCTTCGAGAGCCTTGACCAGTTCGGAAAGTTCAAGAACGGTCATCCCTTTAACAATTTCCATAATCTCATTTACCTTGGACATGCGATCTACTCCTTTAACAGTAGTTGTTTTTGATTTGTTCAAGCAGATTCCTTAAGCCGGCGCACGGCATCCAGGGCATAGGCCAGCTTACCGATATTGCCCTGTAAAGCGCGGGCCAGTCCGGACAGGGGAGACTGGAAAGCCCCACAGACCCGGGCCAGCAGTATTTCCCGGGGCGGGATCTCGCCCAACGCTTTCACCTCTTCGGGCGCCAGAAGCTGCCCCGATAAAAGCCCTCCTTTAACGGAGAGCGCGTCATTTTCCCGCCCAAATTCCAGAAACACCCGCGCCGGTCCAACCGGATCGGCATCGGTATAAGCCAGCGCGGTGGGCCCTTCAAGAAAGGCTTCCATCTGGGAGAGGCCTATCTTCCGGCAGGCCAGCCTGGTGAGAGTGTTCTTAACCACGCGGTAACGGCAATCTTCCGCTTTTAGCCTCCGGCGCAGTTCGGTAACACCGGCCACGGTGATACCGCGGTAGTCGGCGGCGATGATCAACCCGGCTTTTTCCAGCTCCCGGGCCATCTCTTCAACAAACTCTTCTTTGTCCTTTCGTTTCATCGGTTCCTTCACCCCCCTTTTCCGGACAGATATGGATTCAGCCTCCTGTAAAAAGGTAAAACTAAAGGCTCCCCATAGGTGGAAAGCCTTTTTTCCCGCCGGTTTAAACGGCGGACACGGCGTTCTTCCTCGGCAGGCGGAATCCATTAAACGGTTGTACCTGCTGTCTAGGGAATCACAATAACATAATTATATTTTTTGGCCGGCCTGGTAAACGATCGACCCTCCTATATTTCAAGTGCAGCTGCTTTTTGCGGGCTAATCTTGATCCCGGGACCCATCGTGGAGCTGACGGTAATGGACTTGATATACTGCCCTTTAGCCGCCGGCGGCCTGGCCTTGATCAAAGCATCAAGGATGGTATAAAAATTTTGCCGCAACTGCTCCGGGGCAAAAGATGTTTTGCCGATAGGCAGATGAATGTTTCCCGCCTTCTCGGTACGGTACTCCACCTTCCCCGCCTTGATCTCTTCAATCGTTTTTTGCAGATCAAAGGTGATCGTGCCGCTCTTGGGGTTGGGCATGAGCCCGCGCGGGCCCAAGATCCGTCCCAGCTTGCCCACCGTACCCATCATATCGGGGGTGGCCACGGCGATATCAAAATCCAGCCAACCGCCCTGAATTTTCTCAGCCAGCTCTTCGGCGCCGACGACATCGGCTCCCGCCGACTGGGCCTCCTTCGCTTTCTCGCCCTTGGCAAAAACAAGCACGCGCACACTTTTACCGGTACCGTGCGGCAAAACTTCCGCCCCGCGGACCTGCTGGTCGGCGTGCTTGGGGTTTACACCAAGCCTGACCGCAAGCTCCACGGTCTCGTCAAAAGCGGCCGTGCCGGTTTTTTTGACCAGCTCCAGCGCTTCTTCCGGCGAATAGAGCTCTTCGCGGTTAATTTGCTGCCTTGCTTCACGATACTTTTTACCATGCCTGGACATTCCCTGGTGCCTCCTCGCGGTTTTAACGGGCTTGACGCCCTCCCACAAATTTATTCGATCAAGCTATCTTCCCATGGATTATGGTGAAACGATGATCCCCATGCTGCGGGCGGTCCCTTCGATAATCCGGGCGGCCGCCTCGAGATCGTCGGTGTTCAAGTCCTCCATCTTGGACTTGGCGATCTCCAACACTTTTGCGCGCGGCACCGTGCCCACCTTGGACCGGTTCGGTTCACCGGAAGCCTTTTCCAGGCCCGCCGCTTTCTTGAGCAGTACCGAGGCCGGCGGCGTTTTGGTGATAAAGCTGAAGGAGCGATCTTCGTATACCGCAATCTCCACCGGAATAATCAGCCCGGCATCTGCAGCCGTCCTCTCGTTGAACTCTTTGCAAAAGGCCATGATATTCACTGCATGCTGCCCCAAAGCCGGGCCCACCGGGGGAGCCGGAGTAGCCTTTCCCGCCGGTATTTGCAGCTTGATCATGCCGATAACTTTTTTCTTTCTGGCCATACATACTACCCCCCTGCGAACAAGCGCCGCCTTGTACTAATATTTTTCCACTTGGTGAAATCCCAACTCCACCGGCGTTTCCCGACCGAACATGGAAACAAGAACCTTTGCCGTCCCTTTCTCCTGGTTGATCTCTTCAACCGTGCCCTCAAAATTTTTGAAGGGCCCGCTGATTACGCGCACCACCTGTCCCACCTGGAAATCGATGCGCGGCTTGCCCTCTGCCGCCATCCCCATCTGGCGCATAATCCGGTTGATTTCCTTTTCTGTCAAAGAAACCGGACGGGAACCGGGGCCGACAAATCCGGTCACACCGGGGGTGTTGCGCACCGCCGACCACGAATCGTCGTCCAGGATCATCTCCACCATGATATAGCCGGGGTAAACCTTTTTCTCCACGGTTTTTTTCTTGCCGCCCTTGCTGGTAATCTCTTTTTCCGTGGGGACGAGGATCCGAAAAATGCGATCCTGCATGTTCATCGACTCTACCCGGCGGAGCAGGTTTGTCTCCACGCGGTTTTCATAACCGGAATAAGTGTGGATCACATACCATTTCTTTTGAGCTTCGGTTTCCGAATCCGTTTCTGTTTGTATATCCATAATCAACGAAGAGCACCGATCCTCTCCACGCCTCACTCCCTCGATCCGCGCGCTCTGCACAGCGCCTGATATTTAACTGATCACCAGGCGCAAGAGCGCTAAAAATATGTTGTCCAGTCCCCAGAAAAGGAGCCCGAACACGAGCACAGCACCGAGAACCGCTCCGGTGTATACAATAAATTCCCTTCTATTCGGCCACTGCACTCTTTTTAGTTCTGCGCGCACATCGCGCAAATACTGTCCCAACCGCTCTAGATATTTCATTTAACCTTTGGCCTTTCCCCTATTCGATTGCCGGGATCAGGGCCGGACATCGCTATTTTGTTTCCTTGTGCAGCGTATGTTTCCGGCACCGCGAGCAATATTTTTTAACCTCCAGCCGGTCCGGGTTGTTTCTCTTGTTTTTTTGGCTGCTGTAGTTTCTTTCCCGGCATTGTGTACATTCCAAATGTATGGTTACACGCATTTTATTCCCACCTGTCTATAGATCCAACTCCAAATGTACCACATAATGATTTACCATGTCAACAGAACAATAAAGGGGCGGGAGCGCCACCGCCCCCCGCCCCGGCGCTAAACAACAAACTATTCCGTCACCGCGGTGACCACTCCGGCGCCGACGGTGCGGCCGCCCTCGCGAATGGCAAAACGCAGCCCCTGTTCGATGGCCACCGGGGTAATCAGCTCGATATCCATGTTAATATCATCGCCGGGCATGACCATCTCGACG
>JAAZIE010000272.1 GCA_012510305.1 Bacillota bacterium
CAGCCACCAGCCGCTGTGCCGCTGCACCGGCGCAGCGCTTTTGTTCAACCCCGGCTCCTGCGTGGATCCGCGGCAGGCCCGCCGGCCTTCGTACGGCCTGCTGCACCTGTCCGCTTCCGGGATCACCGGTGAGATCATCTACCTCCAGCGCCGGTGAGGGAGAAAGTGAGTAAAAAGGGCCGCTGCATAATTAAATTTAAGGTTGCCTAGAATACCATTTAAGCTGCTGTAGAAGAAAATAGAAAGAAGGTGCCATATTAAGCAGATACCCCGAGAATTCAGCCCATAATAAGCTATAACAGGATTATTTGTTCAAATATGCTTGCTGCCCGGGGTTGCATGAACATTTCAATCCTGGTATATTTTTTTATGGGTTTTGTTAGCACTCACCCCCAGAGAGTGCTGCTAAGGAAAATCAAAAGGAGGCAGAAAGGATGAATCTCAAACCCTTAAGTGACCGCATCGTGGTCAAAGTCCTGGAGGTGGAAGAAAAAACCGCCAGCGGGATTGTTTTGCCCGATCAAGCCAAAGAAAAACCGCAAGAAGGAGAAGTTATGGCTGTAGGCCCCGGAAAGGTCCTCGAAAACGGCACCAGGCTGGAGATGGACCTGAAAGTGGGGGACAGGATCATTTACTCCCGCTATGCCGGTACAGAAATCAAGATCAAAGGTGAAGAATACTTAATTCTGAGACAGGACGACGTCCTGGCTCTGGTTTAAAAGGGATATTGTTGCCAGGTGAAAGAGAGTAAAGAAAGGGAGGTCTATCTTAATGCCAAAGCAAATCAAGTATAATGAAGAAGCCCGCCGGGCGCTGGAAAAAGGGGTAAACGCCCTGGCGGACACGGTTACCGTGACCCTGGGGCCCAAGGGGCGCAACGCGGTGTTGGACAAGAAGTTCGGCTCGCCGCAGATCACCAACGACGGGGTCACCATCGCCCGCGATATCGAGCTGGAAGATCCTTTTGAAAACATGGGGGCCCAGCTGGTCAAGGAAGTGGCCACGAAAACGCAGGATGTTGCCGGTGACGGCACCACCACGGCCACGCTGCTGGCACAGGCGATCATTCGCGAAGGGCTGAAGAACGTAACCGCCGGAGCCAACCCCATGTTTATCAAGCGGGGTATTGACAAGGCGGTGGGTGTTGTTGTCGACAAGCTGGAAAACTTGAGCAAGCCGGTGGAGACCAAGGAAGATATCACCCAGGTGGCTTCCATCTCCGCTGATGATGAAGAGATCGGTTCGCTTATTGCCGAAGCGATGGAGAAGGTCGGCAAAGACGGCGTGATCACCGTTGAAGAATCCCGGGGTTTCACCACCGACTTGAAAGTGGTGGAAGGGATGCAGTTTGACCGCGGCTATATTTCGCCGTACATGGTCACCGACACCGAGAAGATGGAAGCGATCCTTGAAGAACCCTTTATCCTGCTCACCGACCGCAAGCTGAGCAACATTCACGACCTGCTCCCCTTGCTGGAGAAGATCGTCCAGCAGGGCAAGCAGCTGCTGCTTGTGGCCGAAGATGTGGAAGGCGAAGCGCTGGCCACGCTGGTGGTGAACAAGCTGCGCGGCACCTTCACCTGCGTTGCCGTGAAGGCTCCGGGCTTCGGCGACCGCCGCAAAGCGATGCTCGAGGATATCGCCGTTCTCACCGGCGGCGAGGTCATCTCCGAAGATATCGGGCTCGATTTCAAAAATGTGGAGCTGAACATGCTCGGCCGGGCCCGCCAGGTTCGCATCAGCAAGGAGGAGACCGTGGTTGTTGACGGTGCCGGCGACAGCGAGCTGATCAAGAAGCGGATCGGCCAGATCCGGGTTCAAATCGAAGATACCACCTCCGATTTCGACCGGGAAAAGCTGCAGGAGCGGTTGGCGAAGCTCTCCGGCGGCGTCGCCGTGATCGAAGTGGGCGCTGCTACCGAAACAGAGCTTAAAGAGAAAAAACTGCGCATCGAGGATGCCCTCTCGGCTACCCGCGCAGCGGTTGAGGAAGGGATTGTCTCCGGCGGCGGAGTGGTCTACCTGAACCTGGCCGATGCGCTGGCAGAGCTGGAAAAGGAGCTGAAGGGCGACGAGGTTACCGGGGCGACCATTGTCAAGCGGGCCCTGGAGGAGCCGCTGCGCGTTATCGCTGAGAACTCCGGCGTTGAGGGCTCCGTTGTTGTGGAAAAAATCAAGGGGATGGATCAGGGTTACGGCTACAACGCCATCACCAACGATTTTGAGTTGATGATCGACTCGGGCATCGTTGACCCCACCAAGGTGGCCCGCTCGGCAATCCAGAATGCTTCCAGTATTGCCGGGATGCTCTTGACCACCGAGAGTATCGTCACCGACCTGCCTGAAAAAGATCCGGTGCCGCCCATGCCCGGCCCCGACATGCCGATGATGTAAGCGCTTTTGGATAAGCACAAGTAAGGCCGAAGGTTGGCCGGGACAGAGAAGCCCGGCCAACCTTTTTTTGACGGCGGTTGCAGAGGGCGGAAAAAGGACACCCTCCGGCAGAAGATTTAAAATTGGCGGTCAACGATCTCCTTTTCAGGTATAATGTTGGAAATGGCGTAAATAAGCGCTCAATAATTTACCAGGGAGGCTAAAATGATCGATTTTTCGTTGACGCCCGAGCAGGAAGCGATTCAAAGGACGGCGCGTGATTTTGCGCAGAAAGAGATCGCCCCGGCAGCGCAGCAGTACGATCGCAGCGGGGAATATCCCCAGGAAATTGTGAAGAAAGCTTTTCAGGCCGGGCTGGTTTACGGGCCCGTGCCCGAGGAGTACGGCGGCGGGGGATTGGGACAGCTCGATCAGCTGATCGTTGCCGAAGAGCTCTCCGCCGGCTGTGCCGGCATCTCCACCTGCATCGCCATCAACAGCCTGGCGGCGATCCCTTTGATCGACCGCGGCAGCGAGGAGCAGAAAAAAAGAATTCTGGGCGGGGCCTGCCGCGATGAAAAACTGATCGCCCTCTGCGTCACCGAGCCGGAGGCCGGTTCCGACGTCGCCGCAATCTCCACCAGGGCCCGGCGCCGCAACGGTGAGTACGTCATCAGCGGAAACAAGTGCTTCATCACCGGCGGCGGGGTGGCGGACTATTACATCGTTTTTGCCACGGTCGATCCCTCCCGGGGGCACCGCGGCATCACCGCCTTCGTCGTGCCCCGCGGTGCCGAAGGTCTTTCTGTGGGTAAAAAAGAAAACAAGATGGGCCAGCGTGCCGCCGACACCACCGATGTCATTTTCGACGAGGTGGTCGTTCCCGCCGCCGACAGGATCGGCGAGGAGGGCGAGGGTTTTCGGATCATCATGCAAACCTTCAACCGCTCCCGGCCCGGGGTGGCCATCTCGGCGGTGGGAGTGGCCCGCGCCGCCCTCGATTATGCGTTGCGCTACAGCCTGGAGCGGGGGCAGTTCGGCGCCCCCATCTTCATGCAGCAGTCGGTCATGTTCATGCTTGCCGATATGGCCCGCGATATTACCGCGGGACGCCTGCTTGCCTGGAAGGCGGCCTGGAAGGTGGAGCAGGGGCTGGATAACTCTGCCGAGGCGGCCATGGCCAAGGTGTTTTGCGGGGATATGGTCATGCGTGTGACCACGGATGCGGTCCAGGTTTACGGCGGTTACGGTTATGTCAAAGATTACCCCGTGGAAAAGCTGATGCGCGACGCCAAGGTGTTCCAGATCTACGAGGGCACCTCCCAGGTGCAGCGGCTTCTGATCGGCCGGGCGCTGGCCAAGAAGGTTGCACGTTAAAGGCTCGCCTTCGGCGCGGTACAGTCGGCGTCGGCGGGGCGGCGGAAAATCAGCGGAAAAGGCGGCAAGAAAAAGGGCGCTTCTTGTCGAATAAGTAGCTGATATCAAAGCGGTGCATGCAGTAATGTAAAAAGGAGTGCATAAAAAAGATGGACGCTGAACTGAAAGAGAGATTGACCGCGCGTATCCGGGAAGAGGCCTCGGAGAGGGGGTTGTCCTGCCGGCAGGCGCTGGCCATTGCGGCGGAGTTGAATTGCAACCCCGTCCACATGGGGCGGCTCTGCGATGAGCTCAAGGTGAAGCTCTACGGCTGCCAGCTGGGCTGCTTCTAGCGGCTCCGGGCACCGGTG
Organism: Bacillota bacterium; assembly: GCA_012510305.1. GTDB lineage: Bacteria > Bacillota > Dethiobacteria > DTU022 > DTU022 > JAAZPQ01. The sequence continues at coordinate 4,101 of JAAZIE010000272.1, forward strand.
ACCGGGAAAACTGTAGGGGCTGTCCCCAATATCGTCAAGGGCAGCCCCTCCCACGCCATCACTTTGTAGTTTGCACCGCGGTGGGGGGCAATATCTCCTCCCACCTCCAACTTCTCACCTCTAACCTCCAATGTGCAGGGCATGCCCGGCCCGGGTTAACCCGCCGTTTTCGCTTGTGCTGCGGTGGTATCTGCTTGCCCCAAGGTTCCTTATTACCCTCTTTGAAAAAGGAGGGGAGGGGGGATTTACCACACCACCTTCTTGGTTAGGGGAGGCGCTCTAAATTCCGGGGCCGCCTTTTGTGACAGCACCCTTCCGGCGTGGTACGGTTGGGGGAGCATCGTCTCCTCCCACCTCCCACCTCCAATCCGGTCTAGCCCCGGTCAAAATAGATGCTTTTACCCGTAGCGGAGATGGGGACCCCGATGACGTGCTCCCCCTTGATCAGGCCCAGCTTGCGCGCGGCCACCCCGATGCGGTACATGATCCGGTTGTCCACGTTGAAGAGCGAGGCCGTCTTCACCGCCGATCCCAGGGCGATGCCGAGATCGAGAACACGCCAGCTGCACACAGGGCCGCCAAAGTCGCCGCCCTCGCGGAAGCTCTCCTTCATTTCGTTGCACGTGTCAAAACCGCAGGCCCCGCAATCTTGAAAGAGCGGTTCGGAGTCGGAGAGAGCCAGCAGCAGCACGGCGCCGGAGCGGCGGACATTATCGCCGTCCCGGTCGTAGTTGCGCCGGCCTTCCTCGCCGTACTTGATCATTTCAGCAGCCAACAGCTCCATATCGGCGCCGGTCAAAACCTTGATTTCGATAAAGTCGGCGCCCACGGCCTTCGGTGCGGTCCGGGCGGCCAGGGCCATCATTTCGGCAACGGTTTCTAAGGTTTTATGCAAATCGATCTCCTCCTTGGTTTTTACCTGCAGGATGAGCGGTGCTTTCCTGCAGCACCGATCTTATAACGAGAAGAGCGTGAAAACAAGGCGGCCCGGCACCGCTGCAGCAGGGCTGCTCTCACCATCCGCCAAAAAGTGGGCCCATCCCCAAGTTTTCTAGAGGAATCCGGCCGGTTATGGCGAAGCTATTAGCGTCTTTAAATAAAATGGAGATACTCTCGATGCCTTATCTTTTTTATTGCATTGACGAGGGAAAGTGTACCTAGGGTTCCGCTGGGGGGTAAGCAAGCCGCTCTTCAGGCTGGTCCGAGTGGTACAGGCGCCGAAGATGGCTGACTTGTGCATACATTCACGGCGCTACACCGGAGGGATAAAAGCCCAGGCGGGTAGGTTTCGCTCGCAGCCTACCCTCCCGGGCTTTTAAATTAGGAGGTGATTACTGAAAAGAGAGTAAACCGGGGCTTACTTAGGTAATCTAAAAATAACTATGTCAGGAGGTTTCATCCGATGGAAAAATTGTTTAAGCTTAAAGAAAACAAGACCAACGTGCGCACGGAGATCATCGCCGGGATCACCACTTTTATGACCATGGCCTACATAATTTTTGTCAACCCCGATATCCTTTCCAACGCCGGGATGGATACGGGACCGGTGATGACGGCGACGATCATCGCCGCGGGCGCAACGACCATCCTGATGGGCTTGTTGACCAACTACCCCTTCGCCCTGGCCAGCGGGATGGGGCTGAATGCGTTCTTCGCTTTCGTGGTCGCCTCTGAGTACGGCTGGCAGGCGGCCCTGGGGGCGGTCTTTATCTCCGGGATTGTTTTCGCCATCCTGGCCCTGACCCGGGCGATCGAGTATATCGATGCGGCGATGCCGGCAACGCTGAAGCGGGCCGTGGCCGCCGGGATCGGCCTCTTTATCGCCTATATCGGGCTGCAGAACGGGGGGATCATCGTCGCCGATCCCGCCACCCAGCTCACCCTGGGCAACCTCACCGAGCCCGGCCCGGCGCTCACGCTTATCGGTGTTTTGATCATCGCCGTGCTCATGGCGCGCAAGGTGCGCGGCGCCATTCTCATCGGCATCCTGCTCACCACCGTGGTCAGCTTCTTCATGGGGATCCAGGAGCTGCCCGCCGGGATCGGCGATATCTTCGGGATGCCTGCCTCGCTGGCGCCCATCGCCTTTAAGCTGGACCTGAAAGCGGCGCTCTCGATCCCTCCTTTCGTCATCTTTTCTTTCCTATTTGTCGATGTTTTTGATACCGCGGGAACCCTTCTGGGGACGGGAGCGCGGGCCGGCTTTCTTGATGAAAAAGGCCGGCTGCCCCGGGTGAACCGGGCCATGCTCGCCGACGCCATCGGCACCATTGGCGGTTCCCTGATGGGCACCAGCACCGTGACCACTTACGTGGAGAGCACCGCCGGGGTCTCCGAGGGCGGCCGCACCGGGCTGACCTCCATCGTCACCGGACTGCTCTTTTTCCTGGCCCTTTTCCTGGCCCCGCTGGCCGGGCTGATCCCCTCCGAGGCGACGGCGCCGGCGCTGATTATTGTCGGTGTGCTCATGATCGGTGCGGTGACCAAGATCGACTTTGAAGACTTCACCGAGGCGCTGCCCGCTTTTTTGACCATTATCTTCATGCCGCTGGCGTACAGCATCGCCGACGGAATCGCTTTCGGTTTTATCGCCTACCCGGTGGTGAAGCTGGTCGCCGGAAGAGGCAAGGAGGTCCACTGGCTGGTCTATCTCCTGGCCGTGGTGGCCCTGGTCCACTTTTTCCTGACCTAACCGGGGCCCTGTTTTGTAGTTGGAATCATGGCGGGGCGGCTGAGCGGCCGCCCCGTTAAAGAGGAGGCGACGGAGATGGCCCTGCCGCAAGTGGGCATTGTCATGGGCAGCGACTCCGATCTGGCGGTGATGGCCGCAGCGGGCGAGGCCCTGGAACAGTTTGACGTGGGCTACGAGATGACCGTGGCCAGCGCGCACCGCCATCCCGAGAAGACAGCCCGCTATGCCCGCGGCGCCGCCGGGGCCGGGCTGAAAGTGATCATCGCCGGGGCCGGCGGAGCGGCACACCTGCCCGGGGTGATCGCCGCTTTAACCACGCTGCCGGTGATCGGGGTGCCGGTGGCTACACCTCACCTGGGCGGTCTCGATTCTCTCTATGCCATCGTGCAGATGCCCCGCGGGGTCCCGGTGGCGACGGTATCGATCAACGGCGCTTTCAACGCCGCCCTGCTGGCGGTGCAGATCCTGGCTTTGGAAAACAGAAAGCTGCAAGAAGAGCTGGACCGCTATCGCCGCGAGCTGGCCGCCCGGGTGGAGGAGCAGGATCGCCGCCTGCGCCCGAAACGCTAGCCGCGCAGGCTGACCGGGGAACCGGCCCGAAGCGAAAATTCGGCGGAATACTTTATGCGGAAGGTGGCGCCATGACGACAGGAAAAGAGCAGCCCTGGCGCAAGCTGGGGTTAACCGATGATGAGTACAGCCGTATTACCGCTCACCTGGGGCGGGAGCCCAACCCGGTGGAGCTGAATGTTTACAGCGTCATGTGGTCGGAGCACTGCAGTTACAAGCGCTCCCGTGAAACGCTGCGCCTGCTGCCCTCGGAAGGGCCGGCGGTGCTCCAGGGGCCGGGGGAGGATGCCGGGGTGGTGGATCTGGGCGGGGGATGGGCGGCTGCTTTCAAGATCGAGAGCCATAATCATCCCACCGCGGTAAACCCCTTTCAGGGAGCGGCCACGGGTGCGGGAGGGATCATCCGCGACATCGTCGCCATGGGCGCCCGGCCGGCCGCGCTGCTGGGCTCGCTCTACTTCGGCCCGCCGGAAGAGGAGCGGAGCCGCTTCCTTTTCGAAAGAGCTTCGGCGGGGCTGGATTGGTACGGCCGGGAAGCGGGGGTGCCGGTGGCCGGCAAGGAGCTCTGTTTTGAGGATTGCTACCGGAACAACCCCCTGGTCAACGTTATGTGCGTGGGCCTGGCCCCGGCGGGCCGGATCATGAGCGGCCGCGCCGCAGGGGAGGGCAACCTGGTTCTCCTGGCCGGTGCAAAGACAGGGCGCGACGGCATCCACGGGGTGACCTTTGCTTCCGATGAGCTGGCCGTGGAAAAGAAAGATGACGCTCACTCCGCGGTACCGGCAGGCGATGCCGCGCTGGGAAAAGCTTTGATCGAGGCAACCCTGGAGGTTATTGAAAAAGAGCTGGTGGTGGGGGTGCAGGACCTGGGCGGTGCCGGGCTGAGCTGCGCCCTGACCGAAACGGCAGCCCGTGCCGGGGGCGGGATGGAGATCGACCTGGACCGGGCGGCGCTGCGCGAAGAGGGGATCACCGCCGGGGAGATCCTTATCTCGGAGACGCAGGAGCGGATGCTCTTAATCGCCCGGCCGCAAAACGAGCAGGCCGTGGCGAAGGCCTTTACCAGTAGGGGGCTTTCCTGTGAAGCGATCGGGCGGGTCACCGGGGGCGACCGGGTGGCCGTAAAATATGGCGGTGCGGAGGTGGCCCGGGTGCCTGCCGGCAGCGTTGCCGAGGGGGCTCCTGCGGTCGGCTCCGACGCCCGCGAGCCGGAGTACTACCGCGAGCTCGGCGCTTTCGATCTCTCAAGCCTGCCGCCGGCAGGGGATCTGAACAGCGCTTTGCTAAAAATTTTAGCTTCGCCCGGCCGGGCCGGGGCGGATGATATGCGGGAAAGCGGCCCGGATCCCGCTGCTCCGGGCTTTGCCGATGCCGTCCTGCTGGAGACGGAGCCGGGGCCTCTTCTGGCCGTGGCCCTGGCCGGCTGCAGCCGCCGGGTCTTTCTCGATCCTTACCGGGGCTCCATTTTCGCCGTGGCCGCGGCAGCGCGCCGCCTGGCCTGCTCGGGGGCAAAGGCCCTGGGGATCACCGACGGCCTCAACTTCGGCAACCCGGAAAAACCGGAGGTTTTCTGGCAGTTTCGCCGTTCAGTAGAAGGGATCGCCGCCGCCTGCCGGGCGCTGAAACTGCCGGTCGTGGGCGGCAATGTCAGTTTTTACAACGAGGCCGGGGGCGAGGCGATCTATCCCACCCCGGTGATCGGGGCTCTCGGGCTCATCGAGGAGGAGGGGAAACGGTGCGGGGCCGGCTTCAGCGGTGAAAAAGATTGGCTTTACCTGCTGGGCGCCGCCGGCGCCGCCCTGGGCGGCAGCCTCTTTTTGAGGATTGTTCACGGCAGAGTTGCCGGCGCCCTGCCGGCGGTCGACCTGGAGCTGGAGCTGAGGCTGCAGGAGCTGCTCCGGCGCCTTACCGGCGAAGGTCTGTCCTGCAGCGCTCACAGCGTGGAGGAAGGGGGCCTCGCTGCAGCCCTGGCTGAAAGCGCTCTTCTCGGGGGTTACGGCGCCAGGGTGGAGCTTGCGGAGGGGGCGGCGGCGGAAACGCTGCTCTTCGGCGAAGGGCCCGCCCGGGTGCTGCTTTCGGTGAAACCGGGGGCGGAGGCGGCGCACCTGGAAAAGCTGGCCCGGGAGGCGGCGGTGCCGGCGCTGCTGCTGGGACGAACCGGCGGCGAGAGGATTTGCATCGGTGCAGGCGGTAAAAGCCTGATCGACCTGCCGCTGAAGCAGCTGCAAAAAGTTTACCGGGAGGCGGGAGCATGGAGGCAGGGTTAAGAGAGGCCTGCGGCGTCTGCGGCGGAATGGCGCCGGGGCAGCCGCTGGCGCACCTGGTTTGCTTCGCCCTCTACGCGCTGCAGCACCGCGGGCAGGAGAGCGCGGGCATCGCAGTGGGTTCCGGGGAGGGCGGCCCGATCTGGCTGAAAAAAGGGCTGGGCCTCGTTTCCGAGGTTTTTCCCCACGCTGCCGGGCTGAAAAGGCAGCGCGGCCCCCTGGCCCTGGGCCATGTGCGCTACGATTACGGTGGAGAAGGGCGCAACCCGGAGAACACCCAGCCGCTGCTGCTGCGTTACCGCCACGGCGAGCTGGCGCTGGCCCATAACGGCCGCCTGGTTAACGAGGCGGCCCTGCGGGACCGGCTGGCCCGGGAGGGCGCCATCTTCCAGACCGGCACCGACAGCGAACTGCTGGGGCACCTCATCGCCAGGCAGAACAACCCCTCCCTGGAGGAGTCGCTGGCGGCGGTGGCTCCGCAGCTGCAGGGGGCTTTCGCGTTTATTCTCAGCGACGGGAAAAAACTGGTGGGGCTGCGCGACCGGCAGGGGCTTCGCCCCCTATCCCTGGGCCGGCTGGGGCGGGAGGGCTATTTTATGGCCTCCGAAACCTGCGCCTTCGACACCATCGGGGCCAAGTTTGTCCGCGAGGTGGAACCGGGGGAGGCGGTGGTGCTCGATGAGAGGGGGCTGCGCTCATTTCAGGCGCTGCCGGCGGCAAAACCATCGCACTGCCTTTTTGAATATATCTATTTTGCCCGCCCCGACAGCAGCCTGCAGGGGAAAAATGTGCACCTGGTGCGCCGTGAACTGGGGCGGCGCCTGGCGGTGGAGCACCCTGCCGACGCCGATATCGTCACCGGGGTTCCCGATTCCAGCATCGCCGCCGCCTCCGGCTACGCCGAGC
>JAAZIE010000273.1 GCA_012510305.1 Bacillota bacterium
GTGGACATTCTTTTTGGGGCTTCTTCATTTAGCGATTTCTTGACCCGGTTCAACAATCTCAAGATCATCGCGGCCAGCGACCAGGATCTCATCGAGGAGGTCCGGGCCGAGCGCGACCGGATCGAGGAGATGAAAAAAGAGCTGGAGCAGAAAAAAAGCAGCCTGGACCGGATGCGCCGCAAGCTCCTGAATAACGAGACCGCCGTGGAGCAAACCATCGCCTCCCGAAAATCTGTTCGCGGAGAGCTGCAGCAGGAGATCGCCCAGGTCGAACAGGCTATTAAAGAGCTGGATCAGGCCGAACAGGATCTGGAATGGCAGATCCGGGCCTTGAGCAGCCAGGGCACCGGTGAGAGCACGGAGGAGGGGGACGGCGGGGGCAAGCTGCGTTTTCCCGTGGAGCCTCCTTACGCGATCAGTTCTCCCTTCGGATGGCGGATCCACCCCATCTACAAGGATTGGCGTCTTCATACCGGCATCGATATCGCCACCAACGGTCAGCCCAACTATATCCTGGCGGCGGGAGCGGGTTCTGTGATTATAGTGGGTTGCAGTAAAGTCTTTGGCTACCATATCACGATCGATCACGGCAACGGTCTGACCACTGTCTACAAGCACTTGCGCAAAGGCAGCATTACGGTGGGCGTAGGGCGGCAGGTTAAGCGCGGCCAGCGCATCGCCAGGGCCGGCAGTACCGGAAGAGACACCACGGGTGTGCATCTTCACTTCGAGGTGCGGATAAACGGCGTGCCCAAAAACCCGATGAAATACTTCTAGGTGACAGGGGGACGGTTCTCCCGTCACCTTTTTTAACAGCGGAGCCGCCCGGGAGGGAGGCTCTTTACTCTTTTCCAGAATACTTCCGGATTTTTACCCCTATTGCCTACAGCCCTATCAGGCTGCTATTATCCTGGCACCTGCACAGTCCCCGGCTGGTCTTTTTCACCGGGCGGCGTTATAATTGATCACATCAGGCTTTCAGGGGGGAGGCGGCCGGCAATCATGGCTAACCGCAGAGACTGGTGGAAAGAGAAGCGCTTCTGGTTGGTAGCGGCGCTCTTTATATTGCTTTTGGTCGGAACGAACCTGGCTTCTTATTATTACGGAGCTTCCGGGGAGGTTTTACCGGCGCGATCCGGCGAAGAGTACGATCTTGCAGTGCCGGAATCACTGGACCTGGAATGGAATATCTTTATAGAGGTGCTGGAAAAACTTCAGAAAAATTATCTCTATCCGCCGGATTTGCCCCAGGTAATCCGTGGTGCCATTCGCGGAGCGGTGGAGGCTCTGGAGGATCCCAGATCCGGTTTTTACGACGAGCAGGAGCTGGAAAATTTTTTAATACAGACCACCGGGTCTTTCGGGGGGATCGGGGTGCGTATCGTTGAAGTCGATGACGAAATCGTGGTTTTCGAAACCATCCCCGACAGTCCGGCGGCATCGGCGGGTATTATTCCCGGCGATCGCATTTGCCGTGCCGGCAAACAGGATTTGAGCGGCCTGGGGGTGGAGCGCGCTGCAGAGATCTTGCGCGGTAAAAAGGGAAGCAGCATCACCCTTTCGATCAAACGGCCCGGGCGCGAAAAGGAACTCAGCCTGACCCTGGACCGGGATAAGATCGAGGTGGAGACGGTTTATTCAAGCTGGGAAGAGCCCGGGCTGGGCTATATTCAGATCACCAATTTTGACAGCCACACCGGGGCATCTTTTACCGGCCAGCTGCGCCGCCTGGAGAAAAAGGGTTTGCAGAAAGGGCTCATTCTCGACCTGCGGGATAACCCCGGCGGCCTGGTGGAAGAGGCGGTCAAGGTGGCCAAGTTGATCGTGCCGGAAGGGGAGATTACCCGCCTGGTGGGGCGGGGAGGAAAGGTGCGCGATATCCATTACTCCAACGCGCCCAAGAAAGATTACCCTATTGTTGTTCTGGTAAACGAGGAAAGTGCCAGCGCCGCAGAAATCCTCGCCGGCGCCCTGCAAGATCGTGAATCGGCACTGCTGATAGGAGGTAAAACGTACGGCAAGGCCACGGTACAGCACCTGGAGGATCTTTCGGGGGGCAGCGCTCTTCTTTTAACGGTGGCCCGATATCTCACTCCTTCGGGAAAAGATATTGATGGGAAAGGCTTAAGCCCCGATGTCAAGGTGAAGATGCCGGATTTGCTGAGGTATTATCGCTATTTTTTGCCCGGCCGCCTCAGTACCGGCGATTATGGTCCTGACGTGGAGCTGCTGCAGCAGATGCTGGCTGAGCTGGGCTATAAAACCGGCAGCAAGGGGTATTTTGATAAGGCCACCGCCAAGGCGTTGGGCAATTTCCAAAGCGCGGTGGGTCTGAAAGCCACCGGCGAGTTTGACGATGCAACCTGGCTTCATCTGCGGGAAGATTTCGAAAGGATCGCCCGGGATCGCGATCCGCAGCTGCGCCGGGCGATTAAATTGATCAAGCAGCCCGGGAGATGGCCTGATCGGGGGGAGAAGGCCGGTTGAGCGCTCTTTTTCTTGAACTGGGTAAAATTTTAGTCAGCACCCTGATCCGGGTGCTGCAGATCCCCATCTTTTGGCTGGTGGTTTTATTTGTTTTTTTGCAGTACCGGCGGGTGGCCGGTATGGAGCAAAAATTTTTTGGCAGGGTCATCAATCCCGTGGGAAAACAGGTGGCTGTCTCCACGGGTCTGGGAATCTTGGCGGGCCTGCTGGCCAGCATGGTCATGCTTTTACTGGGCCTTTCCCTGTCGCAGATCGGGCTGCTTTATATCTGGCCGGTAGCGCTGCTGCTGCTGCTGATTCATCCCCGGTTTCTCTGTTTTTCTTATGCCGGGGGTATTGTCGCCCTCTTAGCCCTGGCGCTGCGCCACCTGGTCGAACCCTTTTTCCCTCTTTTCACCGGGCATAAGCTGGTGGCTCCGCTTCTGGAGGTTCATATCCCGGCCCTGCTGGCGCTGGTCGGGCTGCTGCACCTCATCGAATCACTTTTGATCTATTTAAGCGGCCACCGGGGCAGCACCCCTCTTTACTTTAAACGCCCGGGCCGCGAAGTGGTGGGCGCCTTTAGCCTGCAAAAGTTTTGGCCCATACCGCTGGTGGCGCTGCTTGCAACAGCGGTCCTGGAATCAGAGATTCAGGGGGTGAGCATGCCGGACTGGTGGCCGCTGCTCAAGCCGACCCTGGAACTGGGTCCGGGAGAGAGCTTGCAATTCATGGCTCTTCCCGTGCTGGCGGCCCTGGGCTACTCCGATATGGCTTTTTCCTCCAGCCCCCGCCAGAAATCTGCCGGCACCGCCGCCTACCTCAGCATCTACAGTATTGTGCTCATCGGGTTGGCCCTGGCGGCCGAGCTTTACCCCTGGTCTACCCTCGCCGGGGTGCTTTTTGCACCCCTGGGCCATGAGGCGGTGATTCACCACGGGAACCGGCAGGAGCGCTCGCGGGAAAGCCTCTACCGCGCCACCACCGACGGCGTTCCGCTGATGATGGTTCTCCCGGGGAGCGCCGCCGCCCGGGCCGGATTACAGTCGGGGGATCTGGTCCGCCGGGTTAACGGCGCTGCAGTGAGCAGCGACCTCGACTTTCTTTGGAAAGTTGATCAAAGCTACTTTATGGTGTTAATCGAGGGGGTGCGGGAGGGAAGCGGCTTTTCGCAGGTTTTGAATAAACGCCGTTCTGCAGAAAAGGAGCAGCCGCCCGCTCCGCCTTCCTGGAGCGGTTCCCCCCCTGCCGCCGGAGCAGCGGCCTCGCTCTGGCACCGGGGAGCCGCCCTCGGCCTCATTCCGGCGCCCTCCAGGCAGACGCCGATCTATGCCCGTGAAAGGTCGGCTGCCGGGTTCAGCCTGCTGCGCTGGTTTAAAAGGCGGGGCGGAGGCTCCTAAGTGTCTGCTGATCCCGGTATCTCAACTGAAGCAGGTGAGCGATCCTGGTTTCTGCCGCTGTCACTGCTTTTATTTGCGTCTTTGTGGCCGAGTTTGGCGATAAAACGCAGCTGGTTTCTCTAACGCTCGCTTCCCGCTACCCGCCGCTGCAGGTTCTGGGAGGGGCGATGACCGGTTTGGCCCTGGTGATGGGGTTGGCCGTGGGAGCCGGCGGACTGGTGGCCGCTTATATTCCCGCCGCTGTGATAAGCGCCGCCTCGGGAATCTTGTTTGTGATCATGGGGCTGCTAACCCTGCTCCAAAGAGAAAGGGAAACAGATCCCCGCAGCGGAAAAGGCGGCTTTTACCAGACCGCCGCGCTGGTCTTTTTCGCCGAACTGGGCGATAAGACCCAGATGGCGGCGCTGTTGCTGTGCGCTCACAGCGCCCGCCCGGTTGCCGTATTTATCGGAGCGATGGCGGGGATGTTCTTGAACCACTCCCTGGCGGTTTTTTTGGGGGGGCGCTTTATCTCCCGGCTTCCTCCTCTCACTTTAAAAAGAGCAACAGCCGTCCTTTTTATCGGTATGGGCCTGATCATGCTGCTTCTTTTGGCTCTGGGCAGGGTATAAAGCAGCGGCGAAGAGGCTACAATTTAGAATAAAGCTCCTTCCTGCACAAATTCAGAATATTTATGACGGCCTCCGGAAGGATCTGGCTCCGAATCGAGAGCGGGGCTGTGCTATAATAAATAGGGTTATTAAAGCGGAGGCTGAAGAAGATGCTTTCTAACGATAGATTCGAGCTCAGGGCGGCTTTTTCCCCCTCCGGTGACCAGCCCGGGGCGATCACCGGCCTGGTTCGGGGTTTGCGGAAAGGCCTGCCTTACCAGACCCTGCTTGGGGTGACCGGTTCCGGAAAGACTTATACTGCGGCCCAGGTGATCGAGCAGGTCCAGCTGCCGACGCTGGTGATCGCGCCCAACAAGATCCTGGCGGCCCAGCTCTGCGGCGAATTCAAAGAATTTTTTCCCGGTAACGCAGTGGAGTATTTCATCAGCTACTATGATTACTATCAACCCGAAGCGTACCTGCCGCAGAGCGATACCTACATTGAAAAAGATTCTTCCATTAACGACGAGATCGACAAGCTCCGACACTCGGCCACCAGCGCCCTCCTGGAGCGCCGCGATGTCATCGTTGTCGCCAGCGTTTCCTGCATTTACGGTCTCGGCTCGCCGCAGGAGTATCGCCGGCAGGTGCTCTCGCTCCGCCCGGGAACGCGCCAGGGCCGCGACGAAATCATCGCCGCGCTGGTGGGGATCCATTATGAAAGAAACGAGATCGACCTGCACCGCGGCACCTTTCGGGTTCGCGGCGATGTCATAGAAATTGTACCGGCCTCTTTTGCCGAAGCCGGTCTGCGTGTGGAACTTTTTGGCGATGAGATCGACCGGATTCGCGAGGTTGATCTGCTCACCGGCAGGGTTCTCGGGGAGCGCAGCCATGCCGCGATTTTTCCGGCCACTCATTACGTCACCGCGCCCGAACAGCTCCGGGCGGCCGCTCTTTCCATTGAAAGCGAGCTGGAGCAGCGCCTGGCGGAGTTCAGGGCGGCGGACAAATACCTGGAAGCCCAGCGGCTGGAGCAGCGGACCCGCTTTGACCTGGAGATGATTCGCGAGATGGGCTTTTGCGCGGGCATCGAAAATTATTCACGCCACCTTGACGGCCGCTCCCCCGGGAGCCGCCCCTGGACCCTGCTCGACTATTACCCCGAGGATTTTTTGCTGGTGGTGGACGAATCGCATATCACCATACCCCAGATCAACGGGATGTATCGGGGCGATCTTTCCCGGAAAAGCACCCTGGTGGAGCACGGTTTCCGCCTCCCTTCGGCCCTGGACAACCGGCCTCTCCAATTCGATGAATTCGAAAAGCTGATCGGCCGGGCGATCTTCGTTTCAGCCACTCCGGGGCCCTGGGAGCTGGAGCACAGCGGTGCCGTGGTGGAGCAGATCATCCGCCCCACCGGCCTGCTCGATCCCGTTGTGGAGGTGCGGCCGGCAATAGGCCAGGTGGACGATCTTTACGGTGAAATCAGGACCCGTGCCGAGGCCGGGGAGAGGGTCCTCGTGACAACCATGACCAAGCGGATGGCTGAAGAGCTCACCGATTACTACCGCGAAATGGGGCTGCGCGTGCGCTACATGCATTCGGATATTGACGCCCTGGAGCGGATGGCGATCATCCGGGGGCTGCGCCTCGGTGAATTTGACGTTCTTATCGGGATCAACCTGCTGCGTGAAGGGCTCGATCTGCCCGAAGTATCCCTGGTGGCCATATTTGATGCCGACAAGGAGGGTTTTCTCCGCTCGGAGCGCTCGCTGATTCAGACAATCGGGCGGACCGCCCGCAACAGCGCCGGGCGGGTGATCATGTATGCCGAAACGGTAACCCCGTCGATGCGGCGCGCTCTAGATGAGACCGAACGCCGCCGCCGGAAGCAGTTGGCTTATAATCGCGAGCACGGGATCACTCCCCGCACCATCGTCAAACCGGTGCGCGGGGTGATCGCCGCCACCACGGTTGCCGAAGACGACGGCGCACCGGTCGCCCCGGATCTGCTTTCCCTCGAGCCTCAAAAGCGACGGGAGATGATCCGGGATCTGCGCAAGAAGATGAAACAGGCTTCCCGGGAGCTGGCTTTTGAAGAGGCCGCCGAGCTGCGTGATCTGATTTTTGAGCTGGAACGGGGTTCTGTTCCGACGATCCAAACCGGGTCGTCTTACTAGAAACGAGGTACCCACATTGACCAGGGAAGAGATTTTAATTCATGGTGCCAGGGAGCACAATCTGAAAAATATCGACCTGGCCCTGCCGCGCAACCGGTTCATTGTTTTTACCGGGCTGAGCGGGTCGGGCAAGTCGTCGCTGGCTTTTGACACCATCTACGCGGAAGGGCAGAGGCGCTATGTCGAATCGCTCTCCGCTTATGCGCGCCAGTTTTTAGGCCAGATGGAGAAGCCCGACCTCGATCAGATCGAGGGGCTCTCGCCGGCGATCAGCATCGACCAGAAGACCGCATCGCGCAATCCCCGCTCCACCGTGGGCACGGTGACCGAGATCTATGACTACCTGCGCCTGCTCTTCGCCCGCATCGGGCGCCCCTACTGTCCCCGCTGCCGCCGTCCCATCGACCGGCAGACGGTGCAGCAGATGGTCGATCAGATCATCACCCTTCCCGAGGGGGTCCGCCTGCAGGTGCTCGCCCCCCTGGTGCGCGGCCGCAAGGGAGAGTATACCCGCTTGTTTGAAGAGATGCGCCGCAGCGGCTACGTCCGCGTTCGCGTGGACGGCGAGGTGCGCGAACTTGAAGAAGAGATTGCCCTGGACAAGCAGAAAAAGCATACCATCGAGGTGGTCATCGATCGCCTGGTGGTTCGCGAAGGGATCCAGGCCCGCCTGGCCGATTCCCTGGAGACAGCGCTGAAGCTCAGTGAAGGGTTGGCCCTGGTCCAGGAGGTGGGCGGGGGGGAGCATCTTTTCAGCGAGCGTTTTGCCTGTCCCGAATGCGGTTTCAGCTTTGAGGAGATCACCCCCCGCGCCTTTTCTTTTAACAGCCCTTACGGGGCCTGCCCGGAGTGCAGCGGCCTGGGGGTAAAAGCAGAATTTTCGGCGGAATTGGTTGCGCCCTACCCTGAACTCTCGATCAACGAGGGCGCTATTCACCCGCTTTCGGGGCACCGCGGTTATTACCGCCAGTTTCTGGAGGCGGCGGCGGAGCACTGGCAGATTGACCTGGAATGCCCCTTTGCCGACCTGGCCGCAGAAGATAAAGAGCGGCTTCTGTACGGTTCCAGCGAGAAGATCGCTTTCCGCTATCGGAACCGCTTTGGCCGGGTGCGCAGCTACCGCCGCCCCTTTCCCGGAGTGCTCAAGCTGCTGCAGCGGCGTTTCGACTCCACTGAGTCGGAGGAAACGCGCCGGGAACTGTCCCTGTACATGGAGACAAAACCATGCCCCTCCTGCCGCGGACTGCGGCTGAAAGAATCGAGCCTCTCCGTTCTCCTAAACGGCTTGAACATTGCCCAGGTCGCCGCTTTTACGGTAGCGGAAGCCGGGGACTATTTTACCGGGATCGAGCTGACCTCGCGGGAGATGCAGATCGGCCGGCAGGTGCTCAAGGAGATAGGCGAAAGGCTTGATTTTTTAAACAACGTGGGGCTGCAGTACCTCAGCCTGGACCGCCCTTCGGCGACCTTGTCCGGCGGGGAAGCGCAGCGCATCCGGCTGGCCACCCAGATCGGATCGGGGCTGACCGGGGTGATCTATATTCTCGATGAGCCCAGCATCGGGCTGCACCTGCGGGACAATGCCCGCCTTCTTGAAACCTTGAAGAGGCTGCGCGATCTGGGGAATACTGTCATCGTGGTGGAACATGACGAGGGGACCATTCGCGCCGCCGATCATATTGTCGATATTGGGCCGGGGGCGGGGGTCCACGGCGGCGAGATCGTCGCCCAGGGCACTGTCGCTGCGGTCTCTGCCGCGCCGCGCTCAATTACGGGGGA
>JAAZIE010000274.1 GCA_012510305.1 Bacillota bacterium
GGAAGATGAAGGCCCTGCTGGTAATCGATATGTTAAATGATTTTATCAAGCCTGAAGGAGCGCTCTATATCGGCCCTGCGGCGGAGAAAGTGGTTCCTGCAGTCCGTTCCCGGCTGGATAATTTTCGGGATAAAAGGGCGCCGGTTATCTTTATTTGTGATCGCCACCTGGCCGGCGATCTCGAGTTCGAGATGTTCCCCCCGCACTGCCTGGAAGGTGAACCCGGCGCGGAGATCATCAGCGAGCTTGCGCCGCTTTCCGGAGAGAGATCGATCTACAAGCGGCGTTACAGCGCTTTTTTTGGCACCGAGCTTGATTTAACCCTGCGGGAATGCGGGATATCAGAGCTGGAACTGACCGGCGTGGTCACGAATATCTGCGTTCTTTACACTGCGGCGGATGCCCGGGCGCTTAATTACGGGGTGACCGTACATCGCGACGCCGTGGCGGGAATTAAAGAAGAAAACCATCGTTTCGCCCTGCAGGAAATGAAAGAGACGCTGGGCGTGAACGTGATCTAAAATGGAAAGAGGGGCGGGCTGGATGGATCTGATTACGCTGGATGATATTGAAAAAACTTTTCCCAAACCTGAGCAAAGGTTTCATTCGGCCTCACATTCGGAAATAGAGGCGGGTTGGACCAGTGATATCTATTTTATCCGGGCCCGGGATCTGCTGGGTTCGATGGGGTTGGCCCGGACAGCGGTCACCGCGGAGATTTTTGCCTCCCGCGAAGGTATTTTTGCCGGCTCCGGGGAAGCGCTGCACCTGCTGCGCAACTCGGGTGTGGAGGTTTGGAGCATCCCCGAGGGGGAGGCGATCGCGGCCCGGGAGGTGGTCATGCGCTTGAAGGGCTCCTATGGAGATTTTGGGGTTTATGAAACTCCCCTCCTCGGTGCTCTCGCCAGTGCCAGCGGGTGGGCCACCGCGGCGCACCTTTGCAAAAGTGCCGCCGGCGAGAAAACCCTGCTTTGCTTTGGAGCCCGCCACGTTCATCCGGCGGTGGCGCCGGTGATGGAGCGCGCTGCGGTAATCGGCGGGGCCGACGGGTGCAGCTGCGTCCTGGGCGCTTTTTTGTTGGGAAACAAACCTTCAGGGACGATGCCCCATGCTGCATTTTTGATCGCCGGCGACTCGGTAAAATTGGCCCGCGCTTACGATGATTTTGTTTCCCCCGGCGATGCGCGGATCATCTTGGTGGATACTTTCAAAGATGAGGCTGAAGAGGCCCTGCGGGTGGCGGAAGCCCTGGGGGGAAACCTTTCCGCTATCCGGCTCGACACCCCCTCGGAAAGGGGCGGGGTCACCCCGGCGCTGGTTCGCGAGGTCCGGGCACGTTTGGATCAGGCCGGCCATACTGGAGTGCAGATCGTCGTCTCCGGGGGGCTCGATCCGGAGCGGATCACGCTCCTGGCGAAGGCGGGTGCAGACTCTTTTGGCGTGGGGAGCTACATCGCCCGGGCACCGGGGATCGATATGACCCTGGACTTGAAAGAGATTCAGGGGAGGGCAGTGGCCAAAAGGGGCCGCATCCCCGGCTTGACCAAAAGTACGCGTCTTGTGAAGATGGCTTAAAAGACAAAGAGAAAAGAGATGAGTGCGGCTATAATCATCAAAGCCCCGGCAAAAATAAACCTTGGCCTCACTGTGCTCAAACGACGTCCGGACGGCTACCATGACCTCAGTTCGGTGATGCAGCAGGTTTCGCTGGCCGATACAATTCGCCTGGAACCCGGACCCGGTTCGGGGTTTCTTTTTTTCTGTACCGATCCTGCCCTGCGCGGTAAAAAAAACCTGGTCTACCAAGCGGCAGCTCTTCTATCGGCCAGGGCTCCGGCGGAGCTGCCGGGGGTCAAGCTGAGCCTGTACAAACAGATCCCCGCAGCAGCCGGTCTTGGCGGGGGCAGCAGTGATGCCGCCGCCGCCTTGAAAGGGCTGAACCGTTTTTGGAAACTGGGACTGGGCGAAAAAGAGCTCATGAAGCTCGGCGCCCTTCTCGGCTCCGATATCCCCTACTGCCTCCAGGGGGGAACGATGCTGGCCGGCGGCCGGGGAGAAAAACTGACTGCGCTGCCCGCTCTCCCCTTTTACTGGGTCGTCCTCGCTGTTCCGGCGGGGGTTGCTTTCTCAACGAAAGATGTCTACGGCGCCCTCGATCCGGTACAGTTCTCCCGTCCCTCCTTGGCGCCCCTGGTCAAAGCGATCCGGGAGCATGATACGGCGGGGCTGCATGAGTGGTTTTCCGGTGGACAGACCAATACCCTCGAGGGAGCGGTTTTGCCCCTATCGCCTTCCCTGCAGCAGCTAAAAAATAAATTTTTGCACCTGGGACTCTCCCCGGCGCTTTCAGGGAGCGGCCCGGCTTACTTCGCCTTGACCGGGGATCTGCGCATCGCCCGGGCGGCGGTGGCCGCTTTGCGGGAAGCGGGTGCGCGGGCCTATCTATGCTGGACCGGGCCGGCCTGAAAGAACACTAAAGGGAGTGTGAAAACATGTTTGATGCAGTGATCCTCGCTGGAGGGGGAAAAGACGAGCCGCTAACGCGTCAGGAAGGGGTGGCCAACAAGGCCTTCATTGATCTTTACGGGCGGCCCATGCTAACACATATCCTCGATGCCCTCTCCGGGGCGGCTTCTATCGGGAAAGTGGCCGTCGTCGGTCCGGAAAAGGAGCTCGCCGGGCTCCTCGAAAAAGGAGCCCGCTTTGTCCCTGTTGCCGAGGAAGGGGGCATGCTTGAAAATGTGGCTGCAGGTTTAAAGCCGGTGGAACAGCAGCGGCCTGCTCTTGTTTTAACCGCTGATATACCGCTGATCAGTGCAGCCACCATTGAGGGCTTTCTCAAGCTCTGCGCTCCCTTTGACGGAGATTTCTATTACCCCATTTTAAGCCGGGAGAGCTGCCTGGAACGGTTTCCCCAGATGAAGCGGACCTATGTTCGGTTGCGGGAAGGTCATTTTACCGGCGGGAACATGGCCCTGCTCCGTCCGGATTGGTTTGTTCGCAGCCGGCACCGCCTGGATCTCTTTGTTGCCTTCAGAAAAAGACCGCTCAGGCTTTTTAGTATTTTACCGGCCAGTTTCGTCTTTAAATTTCTTTTTAAACGGCTCACCGTGGGCGATCTGGAAAGTTATCTCTCAGAGATGCTGCAGGCAAAGGCCAGCGCCGTCCCCTGCGATCTTGTAGAGATCGGTACTGATGTGGATAAAATAAGCGATCTTGAAGTGGTCCGGCAGGTTCTTCAGGCCAAAATAGCCCCTCCGGGCAATTAAATGAGAACTTATTTTATATCAGGCAGGATTTTCTTGACCGATCGTTGAATTATTTTCATCATTAAGAAGAAGCTAACCTTTTTGTCAATTTTAATAGCGGGAGGTGCTCCAATGACGGTAACAGACGTCCGGATTAGAAGATTTAACAGTGATGGGAAGATGAGGGCTATCGTATCGGTTACTTTAAATGATCAGTTTGTCGTTCATGATGTCCGGGTGATTGAGGGGAACAACGGTTTTTTTGTAGCCATGCCCAGCAAACGCACCCCCAGCGGTGAGTTCAAGGATATCGCTCACCCGATCAATACCGCCGCCAGGCAGGAGATCCAAGAGGCGATTCTGGATGTGTACTTTTCTGAACTGGCCGAAGCAGAACAGGAGGCGGTCATGGCCGACGGTTAAAGAGTTTTTGTCTCTCGCCCGCTGCCTGTAGTATAATGTAGGAGCGAAATTTTATCGGTGGGGGGGAGCCTTTATGGAAAAACTGCATGCGGTCATACTGGCGGCGGGAGAGGGCAAAAGGATGCGCTCGGCGGTGCCGAAGGTGCTGCACCCGATTTGCGGGCGGCCCATGCTCAGTTACATCCTGAACAGCGCCGCCGCCGTTGCCGTTGACCCTATTATTGTTATTGGCCGCGAAGCGCCGCTGGTCCGTGAAAAGATCGGTTCCCGGTGGAAGTACGCTCTCCAGGAGGAACAGCTGGGGACGGGACATGCCCTCATGCAGGCTTTGCCGCAGCTGCCGGAGGAAGGGCGTGTGCTGGTTCTTTGCGGGGACACCCCTTTGCTGCAGAAAGAACACCTGGAGCAGCTGGCCCGTGATCACAGCGATAATGCGGCCACGGTAATGACTGCGGAGCTGGCGAATCCTACCGGTTACGGCAGGGTGATCCGGGATCGCGATGGTTTTGTGTGCCGCATTGTTGAAGAGAGCGATGCCTCCTCCGCCGAAAAAGAGGTTCGAGAGATCAACAGCGGCACTTACTGTTTTGAGATCAGCGCTCTCCGTAAATTTCTACCCCATCTTTCCCCTGACAATATCCAGCAGGAGTATTACCTTACCGATATCCTATTTCTGATGAGAGAACAGGGCTATCCGGTGGGCGCATGCCTCGTCGACAGCTGGCGAGCGGTTCTGGGGATCAACGATCGCTGCCAGCTTGCCGCAGCAGCGCAGGTTATACGGGAGCGGATCAACTGCTCCCTGATGCGGCAGGGGGTTACTTTAATCGATCCCGCTACCACTTACATCGACTACGATGTCAAAATCGGCCCCGACACGGTTGTTTTACCGCAATCGCTGCTCGAGGGAGCTACCAGTATCGGTTCCGGCTGCCGCATCGGTCCCGGTGCCCAGGTGATCAACGCACAGCTGCACGATGGGGTTACCGTTCGCCAATCCGTGGTTGAAGAGAGCATTCTGGAAAGGGGGGCCGCGGTGGGCCCCTTTGCCAATATTCGCCCCGGCTGCCGGATTGGGCCGGGGGCCAAGGTGGGTACCTTTGTGGAAGTTAAAAATTCGGCAATCGGTGCCTCCAGCAAACTGGCCCACCTCGCCTATGCCGGCGATACCGATATTGAAAGCGGGGTCAACCTTGGCGCCGGGGTGATCATCGTCAATTTTGACGGGCGCAAAAAGCACCGCACTTTGATCAGGGAGGGGGCTTTTATCGGTTGCAACAGCAACCTCATTTCCCCCCTGGAAATTGGCGAAGGTGCTTTCATCGCTGCCGGGACCACGGTAACCGGGGATGTGCCCGCGGGAGCCCTGGCCATAGCCCGGACCGCCCAAAAAAATTGTGAGGGGTTGAGCAGGCGGCTGCTGCTAAAAAGCGCGGGGCAGGAAAAGGACGATATCGAAGAGAAGGAATAACCTGCTGGTTCAATTATAACTTCGGAGGGGTAGCGAAGTGCGCAAAAACAAGATAAAAATATTTAGTGGCAGCGCCAACCAAGTCCTGGCCCGGGAGATTGCCGAGCATATCGGTATACCCTTGGGCGAAGCGGAGGTGGGCCGTTTTAGTGACGGGGAAATCCGGATCGGGATCAAGGAAAGTGTTCGGGGGAAAAACGTTTTTCTAATCCAGCCGCTCAGCAACCCGGCCAACGAGCATATCATGGAGCTGCTCATCCTAACCGATGCCCTCAAAAGAGCCTCTGCGCATTCGGTGAATGCGGTGGTGCCGTACTACGGCTATGCCCGGCAGGATCGTAAAACGAGAGCGCGGGATCCCATTACCGCGAAATTGCTGGCCGATCTCATTACCGCCGCCGGAGCCGGCCGGGTGGTGGCGATGGACCTGCACGCCGGGCAGATCCAGGGCTTTTTCAATATCCCCTTCGATCATCTTACCGCGGTGCCCATTATTGCCAACTATCTGAAACAGAAAGAGATAGAGGGTGAGGGAGTGGTCGTTTCTCCCGACCTTGGCGGGATGACCAGGGCCCGCGAACTGGCCAACCGGCTGGGGTTGCCCATCGCTGTCATCGACAAGAAACGGCCCGCTCCCAACCAGGCTGAAGTGATCAATATTATCGGCGAGGTAAAAAACCGGGTGGCCATCCTCATCGATGACATTATCGATACCGCCGGAACAATAGTGCTGGGCGCCGAAGCGCTCAAAAAAGAAGGAGCGTTAAAGGTGTACGCCTGCTGCAGCCATCCCGTTTTCTCGGGGCCGGCTTTGAAACGGCTTCGAGAGTCCGCCTTCGAAGAGGTGATCTGCACCAATTCAATTCCCGTGGCGGCGGCGCTGCCGGCCGATAAATTCCATATTCTTTCCGTGGCGCCGCTCATCGGTGAGGCAATCGTGCGCATCAACGAGGATCGCTCTGTAAGCGCCATCTTCGATTGAATTGACGCCCTTTACCATCATGGGTATACTGGACAGCGAGGAGGTCATCGGAATGGATGAAATTGTACTTAAAGCAGAGCTGCGCCCCTCCCTGACCCGGGGTGAGCTTAACCGGCTGCGGCGGGAAGGCAAGGTGCCCGCGGTAATTTACGGCCGGGGTAAAGATACCAGGTCGCTGCTGGTTGACGGCCGCCTGCTCAGGAAAGTTCTGACCATGGGCGGGACCAACGTATTGATCAACCTGCAGATCGGAAACGGAGCCGGAGCAGATGAAAAAAAGGAAACGGTGATGTTAAAGGAGATTCAGAGGCATCTCTGGCAGCCGGACCGGCTGCTGCACGTTGATTTTATTCGTATCTCCATGGAGGACGAGATCGAGGTGGAGGTGCCCTTGAATTTTGTTGGAGAAGCGGCCGGTACCGCAGAAGGCGGTATCCCCCAAATTCTCCTGCGTGAAGTCAGCGTTGAATGTCTCCCGGTTAATATACCCGAGTTCATTGAAATCGATCTTTCCCCCCTGGAGATTGGGGATAGCATCACCGCCGGCAGCCTGGAGCTCCCGGAAGGGCTCAAGCTTTTGACCGCACCGGAAGAGCCTCTGGTGCAGGTTCTTGTTCCCGAAGAGGAAGAAGAAGAGGAAGAAGAAGAAGA
>JAAZIE010000275.1 GCA_012510305.1 Bacillota bacterium
GCACTACGGGGACTTCCTTGCAGAAATCGACACTGTCACCAGGCGGAAGCTGGCCCCGCTGACGGCGAGCTCCCCCGCGGCCATGCTCGTGGGGACGCCCTTTCAACGGAAGGGGCGCCTCTGCAACGGCGCCCTGCTCATGGAAAGAGGGCGGATCACCGCCTGCTACCCAAAAAAAGCGCTGGAAAAAAGGGCTCCCTTCAAAGAAGAGCGCTATTTTAGCCCCGCCGCCGGGCCGGGCCGCTGGGAGCCCCGGGGGAAACTGGCCCTCTCCATCGTCCCCGGCGAGAGCGCCCTTTCGCCCGGGGCCGCGGGGCTGCCGCCGCGCCCCCGTTCACCGGAAAGGCGCCTGCTGATCAACCCGGCAGCCTCGCCGTACAGCCTGGGCCGGCGGGAGCAGCGGGAGAGGGAGGCCGCCGCGCTGGCCAAGGAACAGCGCAGCGCCCTCATTACGGTGAACCTGGTCGGGGGCAGCGGCGAGCTGGTTTTTGACGGGAGCTCGCCGGCCTTCAACTGCCGCGGCGAGCTGATCCGCCGCGCCGCTTCTTTTGCCGAAGAGCTTGTCTATCTTTCAGAAGAAGAGCTCTTCGCTCCCGCAGCGGAAAAGCTTTCCGCCGGCGCCGAGGACAGCGGCACCATTTTCGAGGCCCTGGTCCTGGGCCTGAAAGACTATTTTGCAAAAAACGGCTTCGCGAAAGCTCTGCTGGGGCTGAGCGGGGGGCTCGATTCGGCGGTAACCGCCGCTCTGGCCGCCGAGGCGCTGGGCCCGGAGAACGTGCTCGGCGTCCTTCTGCCCTCTGAATATTCGCCGCCGCACAGCCTGGAAGATGCCCGGGTGCTGGCTGAAAACCTGGGCCTGGAAAGCAGGACCATCCCCATCGCACCTTTCTTCCGGGCATACCTGGAAAAACTGAACCGCTCCGGCGGGCCGGAGATGGACCTGGCCGAAGAAAACCTGCAGGCCCGCATCCGGGGAAACATCCTGATGCTTATCGCCAACCGGGAGAGACGCCTGCTGCTCTCCACGGGGAACCGCTCCGAGCTGGCCGTCGGTTACTGCACCCTTTACGGCGACATGGCCGGCGCCCTGGCGGTGCTGGCCGATCTGCCCAAGCTCACCGTCTACGAGCTGGCTGAAACGATCAATTCCCGGCAGGAGCGCGCCGTCATCCCGGAAAACACGATCACCAAGCCACCCTCGGCCGAGCTGAGCCCCGGTCAGCGGGATGAGGATTCGCTGCCGCCTTACCGCGTGCTCGATCCTATCCTCAGCCTTTACCTGGACGAGAAGCTTTCGCCCGCCGCGATCATCGAGCGGGGCTTTGATGAAACCGCGGTGCGGCGGATCGCCGCCCTGGTGGAGCGGGCCGAATACAAGCGCCGCCAGGCCGCACCGGCGCTGCGGGTGCTGAGCGGCCTCCGCGAGCGCAGAACCCCGCTGACCCGCCGGGATTAGCGGAACCCCGCCCGGCCCCGCCTTGAACCGCCCCCCCCTCTGGGATATAATTTTACCGACCGGAATGAACCGAACCGGAGGGAAACTGAAGATGGAAAGAAAAGATGCTGCAGCCCGGGAAACAGAATTCGATGTCGCCGTCATCGGGGCGGGCCATGCCGGCTGCGAAGCGGCCCTGGCCGCGGCCAGGCTCGGCTGCCGCACCCTGCTGCTATCTTTGAATCTCGACCTGGTGGCGGTACCGGCCTGCAACCCTTCGCTGGGCGGGCCGGGCAAGGGCCACCTGGTGCGCGAAATTGACGCCCTGGGCGGCGAGATGGCCCTCAATGCCGATCGCAAC
>JAAZIE010000276.1 GCA_012510305.1 Bacillota bacterium
ATGCCGTGGAGAACCTGCTCCTTTCCCTTCCTGCACTCACCTTCGGGCTGCTTTTATTCAATATCGAGAAATTGGCAAAGCCGAGAAATCGCTACCTGTGCTCCGTTCTTTTTACAGCAGCCCTGATCTGTTTCTCTCTGCAGTACTTGATTACGATGAATTTGAAGATCCGTCCCCAGGTTGGTTCTTTAAAAGAGGGTCATGACGCCTATCTGGATTCCCTGGGGGAGGCGGCTGCAGACAGCCCCAACGTTTTGCTGATCCTCATGGATGACCTGGGATACGGCGATATCTCCGCTTACGGGAATACCATGATCAGCACTCCCAACATCGATTTCCTGGCTGAGAACGGGGTTACCATGGAGAACTTTTTCTCTGCATCGCCCGTTTGCACTCCCTCCCGCTTTGCGGTTTTAACCGGCCGCTATCCTCAGCGGGGTCACCTGGGCGATGTGCTCATGCCCACGGCCCGTACGCTGCGGCCCAATGTTTTCCGTTACTGGAATCCCGTCGTCATCGGCAGGGGTGTGGATGGAATACTGCCCGACGAGATCACCGTTGCCGAGGCCCTGCAAGCCTCCGGTTACCGCACCGGCATCTTCGGCAAATGGCACCTGGGCGATTACGGAGCCTACCGGCCCAATGAGCAGGGATTCGATCATTTCTACGGTTCATATTACAGCAACGATATGTTCCCTTACGAGTTTTACCGGAACGAAGAGAAGGTCATCGGAGATCCCCTGGACCAGTCCCGGATTACCCGGGATCTTACCGACGAGATTGTCGATTTTATTTCTGAAAACGAAGAAGAGAAATTTCTGATCCATTATGCCACCCCCTGGCCTCATGATCCGATCCACGCTTCAGCGGAATTCAAAGGATCCTCCCTTGCCTCCGTTTATGGCGATTGTTTACAGGAGTTCGATGCCGGCCTGGGCGAAATACTTGAAGCACTCAGAGAAAAGGATCTTTTTGATAACACCCTGATCATCTTTACCAGCGATAACGGGCCCTGGCACGAAGGCGCTACCGCCGGGCTCAGGGGGAGGAAGGGCAACAGCTTTGCCGGCGGTCAGCAGGTACCCTTGATCGTCTGCCTGCCCGGTGAACTGCCCGCGGGCACAAGGCTCACCGCCCCGGCCATGAATATTGACCTTATGCCTACTATCCTGGCTCGCTGCGGGCTGGACCCGCCGGCCGACCGGGTTATCGACGGGGTAGATCTCTGGCCGGTTTTACAGGGGGAAAAAAGCGGTTTGCAACGCGGGCCGCTCTTTTTTACCCGGGGAGGAAAAGTTTTCGGAGCCCTGAGCGGTGACTTCAAGTATTTTGACCGGGTGCGCTGTGAAAACTCGGCTTATCTTCATCTGACCTACAGGGATTTTCTTTTCGATGTGGGCCGTGATCCGGCGGAATCGTATAACGTCAGGCTGCTTTACCCGGAAAAAGCCGCGGAGCTAAAGGAAATAGTGGCCGATTTTCGCCGCGGGCTAAAAACCAATCCCCGCGGCCGATTATAACAGCATGGGAGCGCTCTGAATGCCGCCTATCTCTGTCATGCTCAAACCCGCCTCCAGCCTTTGCAATCTGCAGTGCCGCTACTGTTTTTACCACTCTCTGGCGGGGCAGCGGGAGAGCTATTCTCATGGAAAAATGTCACTTGGAACAGCGGAAGAGGTTATCGTCAAGGCTTTTGATTACTCCCGCGGCGCTGATGTGTACTTTGCCTTTCAGGGGGGGGAACCCCTGCTGGCGGGGCTCAATTTCTTTAGGGAATTTGTAGAGATAGCCGGCAGGCGGAATCTCTACCGCTCCAGGATCTGCTATTCCATGCAGACCAACGGCATCCTTTTGGATGAGGACTGGTGCCGTTTTTTGAAAGCCCACCGCTTTCTGGTAGGGCTGTCCCTGGACGGCTATCCCGCCCTGCATGACCGTTACCGCCGGGAC
>JAAZIE010000277.1 GCA_012510305.1 Bacillota bacterium
GCCCTGAGCGGGGCGAATTGGTGGCAGAGTACTTCGGGGTAACGCAAAGCGGCAATTTTGAGGGCGGGCGCAGCATCCTGCACCGCCCCCATGATCATGAGCAGTTTGCCGCGAAAAAAGGGCTGAGCCCCAAAGCGCTGGCGGAGATGGTCGGCAAGTCCGGGGCGGAACTCCTCGAGGCCCGCAACAGGCGGGAGCGCCCTTTCAAGGACGATAAAGTGATCGCCTCCTGGAACGGCTTGATCATCGCCGCCCTCTCCCGCGGGGCGGCGGCACTTGGCGAAAACCGCTACGCCGGGGCAGCCGCTGCTGCTGCCGCTTTCATCAGGGAAAAGATGATTGCGCCGGGCGGGCGGCTCCTGCGGCGCTACCGCGGCGGGGAGGCGGCCCTGCCGGCTTACCTGGACGACTACGCTTTCCTGGCCTGGGGGCTGCTGGAGCTTTACCGGGCCACCTTTGAACCCGCTCACCTGGAGTGGGCTCTTTCGCTGAGCCGGTCCATGTGCGAACTTTTCAGGGGTCAGGGCGGGGCGCTGCAGTTCGCAGGCGCCGATCGCGACGAGGGCCTGCCCTCCTGCACCGATGCCCACGACGGGGCCCTTCCTTCGGGTAACTCGGTGGCCGCCCTGAACCTGCTGCAGCTGGGCCGCTTGACCGGGGATGAGGCCCTCTGGGAGCGCGGTGCATCCATTATCGGGGCTTTTGCCGGAGAGCTGTCGGATTTGCCTTCAGCCCATTCCCACCTGCTTGCCGCCCTGGACTTTGCGCTGGGTCCTGCTGCAGAGATCGTCATCGCCGGAGAAGCCGGCCTGCCCGGGGTGGAGCAGATGGCCGCCCGGGCACGCCGCGGCTTTCATCCCAACACGCTGCTTTTATTTCATCCCACCGGTGCCGGTGAAAGGGGGATCGGGAAGATCGCTCCTTTTACCGGGCAAATGAAAGCTGCTCCGGGCGAGGCCGCCGCTTATCTCTGCCGCGATCGCAGCTGCCTGCCGCCGGTTTTTAGCGCTGCTGCGCTGGAGGCCCTGCTGAAAGAGCAGAAATTGTAGTACAGCTGCGGAAAATAATAAATCAGGTTTAAAAAGCCGCTGCAGCCGGTCTAGTTTAATCTATGAGCTGCAGTTCGGCCCCGCCGGGCATAGTATGACTATTTCCAAAAGTCAACATCCTGTGATAAAATCAGGACAAGCTATATCAACAAGGAGGAGATTGCATGATCAAGCTGGAGGGATCATCCGCACGCGTACTGCGTTTTGGCTTTGCCACAGCATTGGTGCTCTGCTTATTCCTTGTGGGCGGTTTTCTGCCGGGCCAAGCCCGGCCTGCCCTGTCGGCGGCCGGTGATGCTGCCGGTGACCTTTTCCTGACCATTATACATACCAATGATGAGCACTCGGCGGTGATACCGCATTCCCCGGCAGTTGATTTTCATCCCCGGCTATCCGACCCCACTGTTGGCGGCTATGCCCGCCTCGCTACCGCCGTGGAGGAGATCCGGGAGCAAAAAGCCGAAGAGGGCGAACCCGTATTGCTGCTCTCCGCCGGAGATTTTACCGGGGGGACCCCCTTTGGCTGGCTGGTTCCCGAGGGAATTCCCGCCCAGATAAAGATCAAGCAGCTGATCGGTTACGATGCCGTAGCCATCGGCAATCATGAATATGATTACGGCACCGAGCTGCTGGAAAAATACCTCAAGGCGGCAGGTTATCCCAGGGCCAACTCCAAGACGGTCCTTTTGGCTTCCAACACGGTTCCGCCAAAAGGGCACGACCTGGCGGAAATCTTCCGGGAAAAACATTTGATGAAGCTTGACAACGGCCTCACCGTGGGGCTTTTCGGGCTCATCGGCGAAGACGCCATCGCCGTGAGCAACAGACCCGAACCGATGGAGTTTGCCGATCAGCAGGAGACCGCAGCAAAGATGGTGAAGCAGCTGCGGAAAGAGGGGGCTGATTTAATTGTGGCCATAACCCACTCCGGGGTCGAGGAAGACCGTGAACTGGCCCGGGAGGTTCCCGGAATAGACGTCATTGTCGGGGGGCACTGCCATACCGCCCTGACCGAGCCGGTCATCGAAGAAGATACCTTTATCGTTCAGACCGGCTCCCTGTTGAAATATTACGGCGTCATCGAGCTGGCTGTGGACCGGGAGAGCAAAAAGGTGAGGCTGCGCAACGAAGAGGAGGGTAAACCCTACCTCTACCCCATAGATGATCACCTGGAGCTGCACCCGCAGATCAATGAGGTGGTTGCCAAATACACCGGCGAGCTCAACGCCCTCGTGGCCGAACGGACCGGAGGCCGCTATTTAAGCGTACTGGACACGGTGGCCCTGAGCGATTTTGAGATATCGCGAGAGCCGTCGCCTCGCGAGGCGCCCCTGGGTAATTTCATCGCCGATGCCATGCGCCTGGTCGCCTCGGAAAAAATAGGGCAGCGAATCGACTTTGCCATTCAGGCCAACGGCTCCATCCGTGCCGATGTTGTCCCCGGCAGCATGAAACACTCGCACCGCCAGATCTCTTTCTACGAGCTTGCTGACGCCATCGGGTTGGGGATCGGTTCGGATGAAAAAGCGGGCTACCCGGTGGTTCTGGTTTACTTGACCGGGGAAGAGATGCGCCGCGCCCTGGAGGTATCGGTGCTGCTGGAGCAGATGCTGGGCACCACCTTTTACCTGCAGTATTCCGGTTTACGCTATGACTACAATCCCCGCAACGGGGTTCTTTTCACCGTGCCGGGCCTCGATCTACCGGTGCCTTCCACCCGCGCGGTGGTGCGGGCGGAGCGCTTTGACGGGGAGGGCCGCCAGGGTACGGGCGATGGCAGCTTTGTTCCGCTGGAGCGCGGCGATGAGGAGCTCTACAGCCTGGCCACCGACACGTATATCCTCTCTTTTCTGCCCATGGTGGGAGAGATGCTCCCCATACTGAACATCGAGCCGAAAGACAGTTCCGGCAATCCGGTGGACGTGGACAAAGATCTGGATGATCTCATCGTCAGGATCGACGGAGAGGAGCTGAAGGTCTGGCAGACGGTGATCGAGTATGCCGCCGCCCAGCCTTTGGACGATTCGTATTACGAAGGAACAGCCGGGAGGATCAACCAGGTCTGGTCGATCCCCTTTCTGCTCTGGCCCATCCTGCTCCTGCTGGTGCTCGCTGCAGCGATTTTCCTGCTTGCCCGCAAGGTTTCACGGTCGAAGCGCGCCCGGCATGAACGCAAAGCGGTTTTGAAGGGCAAGAACAGTGAGCACTGAGGAGGAGAAGAGCTTGGATAACATTTGTTACGGCTTAAGCGGCCGGGTTTTTGTCATTACCGGCGGCAGCCGGGGGATCGGGCTGGAGATAGCCCGTCGTCTGCTCAAGAATGAGAAGACAAAGGTGGTCCTCTGCGCCCGGAAGCAAGAAGGGCTGGAGCAGGCCGCCGCCGATCTTGATGCCGGCGATAACCTGCTGGCGCTGCCGGCCCATATTGCCCGGGAGGAGGATGTCGCTGCTCTTTTTCAGCGGGCCAAAGATACCTTCGGGCGGGTCGATGCCCTGATCAACAACGTGGGGATGAACCTGCTGACCCCTTCCACCGCCAGCGCCGGTATGGATACCTGGAAGAAGATCATCGACACGAACCTTAACGGCACCTTTCTTTGTTCCTGCGCTGCCGCGCAGATCATGAGAGAGCAGGGCCGGGGGAAAATCGTGAATATCTCCTCCATCGCCTCGCGGCGGTCCGCACCGGGGATGGGTATCTACGGCGTGGCCAAGGCGGGGATCGAATCGCTGACCCGGGTGCTGGCGCTGGAGCTGGCGCCGGATAATATCCAGGTGAACGCGGTGGCGCCGAGCATGGTCAAAACAGGCTTCAGCGCGCCCTTCTGGTCCAACCGGGAAATGCACGATCAGATCGTTGGGGGTATCCCCCTGGGCAGGCTGGCCGAGCCCGCCGATGTGGTTGAACCGGTGCTTTTCCTCTGTTCGGAGGGCGCCTCCTTTATCACCGGCCAGGTGATCAACATCGACGGCGGGGCCACTATTGTCTAAGCTTTGCAGGCCATCGCAAAAGAGCAGTATTTACGGGGACAGGCGTTTTTTGAAGGCCTGTCCCCGGACTGAACAGGAGATCGCGGTGAAACAAACGCCGCTCAGCGCCTTGGGCATGGTGCTGTCCGGGCAGAGCGGCTGCTCCAATACGGGGAGGCAAGGCCGCCGCTGTGGTGCCGAGCCGCCTTCTTTACCGCAGGGACGATATTTTCCGCTCTGATGGTTGGGAATATTTAAAAGGGGTCAAAAATACAACATTTTAGGGGGAGATACAAATTCTCCAGGATAAAAAAGAGTTGGATCGGGTTGGATTCACAGAACAAACCGCCGCAACGTTGGAGAGAGTGCCCCGCCTGTGGAATTATATCGCTTACGGCATGGGAGATTTTCTCGGGGGCGGGTCTTTCAATCTTATCGGCACCATGTACCTCTTTTTCATGACCAGTGTGATGGGCATGGCACCTGTCTTTGCGGGCCTGCTGGTTTTTCTGGGCAAACTCTGGGGCGCCATTTTTGACCCCCTCATGGGCTATCTTTCCGATCGCACCCGCAGCCGTCATGGGCGGCGGCGGATCTTTTTTCTCTACGGCATGCTTCCGGTGTTAATCTTCTTCTCCGCGCTCTGGATCCCCTCGCCCTTTCACGGCCAGTGGGGGATGTTCTTCTGGTACCTGGTTCTGTTTCTCCTTTTTTCCACCACCTATACCATGATCATGGTGCCCTACGTCGCCCTCAACGCCGAGATCAGCCTTGACTACAAGGTCCGGGCCAGGTTTACCGGGTTCAAGCAGATCTCTGCGGGTTTTTCCAGCGCCGTCTGTCTCATCGCCGCGAAACCGATCATCGAGCTTTTCCCGCAGGAGCAGACCGGCTATGCCGTGATGGGGCTCGCCTACGGGCTCTTCTTCGCCCTGCCCTGGCTGGCGATCTTCTACGGTACCTGGGAGCTTCCCCGCAAGCTTGACGAGGTGAAGCGCCAGTCCTTCGGCGAAATCCTGGCCAATTTTTATTCCGTCTTCAAGAACCGCTCTTTTCGCATCCATGTGGGCATCTTCGTGTCCGCTTTTGCCGGCATGGACTTCGTCATGGCGCTCTTTCTCTTCTACCTGACTTATTACGCAGGCAGGGAGGACCTCTTTCCTTTTCTCATGATCTTTTTTGTGGCGGCCCAGGCTGTCTCCCTACCCGTCTACATCAAGATCGGCAATGTTTACAGCAAGGGCAGGGCTCTCTTTGTCGGCACCGTGGTCTGGCTTACCGGCCTGCTGGTGGTGCTGACGGTATCGCCGGATCGCCTCTCGCTGCCCCTTTTGGTCCTGGGCACGATCCTGCTGGGCAGCGGCATCTGCGGCGGCACGACCATGCCCTGGGTGATGCTGCCCTCCATCGCCGATGTGGATGAGCTGATCACCGGCCAGAAGAGGGCCGGCACCTATGCAGGGATGATGACCCTTTTCCGCAAAATCGTCAGCGCCTCGGTCATCTTCATTACCGGAGCTGTGCTCAGCGCCATCGGCTTTGTCGAGGGGGCCGCGAGCCAACCGCCGCAGACGGTGGCCTTCCTGCGCATTCTTTTCTTCGCCGCTCCCTTTATCGCCGTCTCCATTGCGCTCTTCATGAGCCTTAAATTCAAGATCACGCCCCAGAACCATCAGATGCTCAGGAATGAGATCGATCGCCTGGAAAAAGGCGGCGACAGGGAAGAATGCGACGCTGAAACCCGCCGTATCTGCGAAATGGTTACCGGTATCCCGTACCGGGATCTTTACCGCAGCTAGGGCCGGACCGATCGTCAGTTAAAACGGCGCCGGCCGCCGTTTTAACTGACTGTTTCCCCCTCTGCCGGTGCCGTTGGCGATGCTTTCTCCATGAAGGCAACCTCTACGAAGTTCGCTTCACAGGGGTTTCCATCGGCAACCCACATCTTTCGATCATGCATATCCACAATCATGCTGCCCAGCGTGCTGCCTGTCACCCCGTGGCAGCAGACCGTATGATCTGCGCCCACACCGTCATTGGCGCTGTGATCCCGCAGGATCTCCATCATCGTCTGCACGGTGATGCTCCCCGCCGCCTCCTTCAGCCTGGTGTAAGCGGTGTCGTAGCGTGTTTCAGTGGAGTAGGCGTATTCCAGCCCCTCCATCCCCTTAACCGTCCAGTAAGTACCCTCAGGCAGGTTCGCTTCGGTCATTTTGATATAGTGATTGGTCTGGGCCATCACCCCCGCCGGATCGGGTTCGCGCACCGCCCACCGCGAGGCGGTGAATTCCACCACCCGGATCTCCCCTGCAGCGTCGGCGATACCGAAAAAACCGGCGTTGGACCGGCAGGAGAACTCCGTGATGAACTGCACCGCCTCCGCGGTGGTGCGGCAGGTTTCGAGCGCCTCCATCAGGATGAGCTGGTAGGGAACCCCCTTGAAGCGCAGATCCTTCCCCTTCCACTGCCGGGAATTATTCACGCAGATCATCAGGCCCTGCTCATTGACGCCCTGGTGGGCGCCGGCCAGCGGTGCCTGGGTAACCGTGGTCGTGGCGTAGCGATCCTTCTCTGCAGGGATCTCCCGCCTGATGAGCTGATAGGGCCTGAGCAGATTGGGAAAGTCATAGTTGCGCCCCGCAAGCGCTTTTCCCTCCGCAGTTGCCCGGGGCGCGGCGTGGATCTGCGTGCACCCCCCGGGCACCTTCATACTCTTGCCCGCCTCGCACATCATGATCTCCATGAACTGGATACCCCAGCAC
>JAAZIE010000278.1 GCA_012510305.1 Bacillota bacterium
CCAGATCAACAGCCTCGTGAGCGCTCCCCAGAAAGCTGCGACAGGCTTCTTTTGATCCCACCGCAGCAATTTTGCCCTCTTTAACCGCCAGCGCTTCCGCTGCCGGATGATCCCGGTCCACCGTGCATATTTCACCCCCGAAGTACAACTGCTTATCTGCAGACATTTAATGTTCGGCTCCTTTCACCGGGGCGGATTGCTATTTAAGCGTAATCAGCGAGCCTATCGCCGCCAGGATATAGGCGGCCGCGATGAACAATTGTCCAGCGAAGCTGCCCCACCAGCCGGTGCCAAATGATGTCTCAAGGGCTGTTTTGCGGCTTGTTCTCAGCGCAGGAATGATCAGCAAAGCCACCAATACGGCGATGGCGCCGCCGGCCACCCTCATGAAACCGAGAAAACCGGTTAAGCCGCTTACGGCAAGAACCAAGGTGGGCAGGGTTGCCAGGAGCCAGGAGCCCCGGTAGCCCCGGCCCGTCCTTTCAACAATGATCGTCGTTAGAGCGTACGAGGTGGCCCAGTAACTGGTGAGAATGGCCAGAAAAACGAATATCGAGCCGGTGATGGAGGCCCACTGACCGATGGCCCGGCCCCAGCCGATTATGGCCATCTCGGTAACATGGGGGGACGCCAGCTGGGCCATAAAAGCAACGATAAAGGTAAAACAGAAGTTGATCCCCAACCCCAGCACCACCGCCCAGGGAAGCAGGCTCTTTTTCCAGTAGAGCCCTTCCCGGGCCTGGGGAATAGAAAAGAAGCTTGCAAAGCAGAACATGATCATACCGAAAAGGGCGAGCATCTCCTTGCCGGCGCCTCCAAAAAGGCTCACCGGTACAGCAGGCTTTGCGGTAGTAGCGATGGAGAGGGCGGCCAAAATAAGCGCCGCAGCAGCGACGGCATACTTTTCGCTAAGCCCGATGACTTTTAAACCGAAAAAGACCACCCCTGCCGCCACACCGTAAAATACGATGTTGCCGGCCCAAAGGGGCAGCCCGGTCAGGCTGGCCAGGATCTCCCCGGCGCCGGCGATGTAGCCGGCCAGGAGAGCGTAGAAACTGAACACAATCAAGCCGAAGAAAATCCAGAGAAAAACCCGGCGTAGAGCCGGCCTTTGGGGAAACAGATATTTCCCCAGTATTTCGACGAGCTGATTTTCACCGCCGTCGCGCATAACAATTTCCACGATCATAAGATGAAGCACAAGGCTGGTCAGGTAGGCCAGCAGCATGATCCCTATAAAGGGAACGATGCCGTTCAGTGAAGCCAGGTAGGGCACCGCCATCACACCGCCGCCCACACCCAGACCGGCAATGATGGATGCTGCTTCAAGAAGAGATAATTTCTTTGTTTTCTCCACAGTCCCGACCACCTTCGAATCCGGATCAAGCCCCGCCGGATCAGGGGAGTGACCACGGCAAATTTTCTTTTCTCCATATCAATAGATCAAGCGTCAAGCGCCGCTCTTCCATCGATTGCAGAAAGCATTCCACAACTTGCATCTTTTTCCCTGCAGGTGATCGGGCATATTTGAGTAACGGTTGTTCACTTCACAGTACCGTCAGCCCCCGTCAGTGGAGGCTGGTTGGATTTAGCAGACGCTGATGGACAGAAATCGGGGGCTGCAAGTTAACAATTTTTTATCCGGCAAAGTGTCGTAAAGGATATGTTCCCTCCTTAAGCAGGATTATGCAAACGTAAGGGGAACTTCTTAATAGTATAATTCCTCCAAGGAGGTTATAGAAATGCAGTGGTATCAGTGGTATGTGGAAGTGATCAGAAAATACGCGGTCTTTGAGGGGCGGGCGCGGCGGAAAGAGTTTTGGAATTTTGCCCTGCTCAATGCTGTTATTTTTATTGCACTGAACTACATCGACGTTGTCATCGGGTGGAACGCGAATACAGGGGTGGGGGTGCTGGGATGGCTCTACTCTCTCTTTGTCCTTGTACCTTCCCTGGCGGTGTTATTTCGGAGATTGCATGACACCGGAAGGAGCGGCTGGTTCATTTTATTCAACTTGATCCCGGTGGTGGGGTTGATTGTTCTTCTGGTTTTCGTGTGCCTGGACAGTCAGCCCGGCGAAAACCAATACGGGCCCAACCCCAAAGAGGATGACGCTTCGGCAACTTATTCAGCCTAGGCAGGTTTAAGAACAGTTGAAACCATGGGGACGGAGGCCTGGCGGGTAGCGATACCGCCATTACCGTCCCCGTGTTTGTTTTATGTACTGACAGCGGCCATGCTGTTACTCATTTTAACCGTGGGCGGTGCAGTGCTCGTCGGGCGGCGCTTTGGCAGGTAAAGCAGATCTGGCGTGGTAATGCGGGGCTTTCGTTGAAAACACCGGGCGGTCGTTCTGTTCG
>JAAZIE010000279.1 GCA_012510305.1 Bacillota bacterium
ACGGTTCAAGTACAAGAAAAGAGCGGCTTTTTCCTGTTTGCCGGGGGCTCCGTTGAACCTGGCGCGTAAGCGGTAGTATTCCTGTTCCCGGTTTGCGGCGGGGGTAAAATAGCGGCGGCAGTGCTCAATAAAGTCACCGCCCCCCTCTTTCAAGTGCTGATAAAGGTTGATCAGATCGGCGTTGCTGTCACTGAGCAGGAAAGAAGGGTAATCAGTGTTGAGAAACACCGCTCCCGAGCCGGCGAAGGGCTCCACGAGCCTGCGGCCCGGCGGCAGCTGATCTTTTATGCGCTCGACAAGGCGGTACTTGCCGCCGGCCCATTTTAAAAAGGGTTTCAAGGGGGCTCCCTCCAGGATAGTGAAAGTAATAAACCCTTCCATCCCGGAAGAGGTAAATCCTGCTCAAGCCCGGTTCTATCGAGCGTCCGGGGGTGCTGTTCTTTCTTGTTACTTTTTCGGTTATGCTGATGGCTTACTTTTTCTGTCATGCTGAGGGCGCCCTGTACTGTCATCCTGAGGGCGCAGCCCGAAGGATCTCACGTGGTAAGACGGGGTCTTCGTTGTAAACGCCAGGCGTTCGTTCAGTGCGGTGCCCGGCCGGTTGAGACCCTTCGCTTTGCTCAGGGTGACGGTGTGGGAGGCCCAGGGTGACGGTGTGGGAGGCTCAGGGTGACGCAGGAGAGGCTGAGGGCGCCCTTTGCGGTCATCCTGGGGAAGCCGAAGGCTTCTTTTTCTAGAACAGGTGGTCCTAGCTTTCCCCCTTTTTTAAAGGGGGAGAAAGGGGGATTTAAGCAGGCTCCGCGCGATTTTGGTTCGGGGGCTGCCTTTTTGGGACAGCCCCCGAACAATAGGAACAACTCTTTCCCATCGGGAATTTTATGCTTTTTCCCAGAGGGTGGCGTTGGCGTTGCCGAAACCGCCGCAGAGGGCGGCGAGGCCGTAGCGGGCCTCGGGGCGATCTTTTTTCATGATGCTGTTTAAGGTGATCACGATGCGGGCGCCCGATTCACCCAGGGGGTGCCCCAGGGCCAGCGCGCCGCCCCAGAGGTTCGTCTTTTTGAAGGGCGCGTTTTCTTCCAGGCCCAGCTCGCGCAGGCAGGCCAGGGACTGGCTGGCAAAAGCTTCGTTCAGCTCCACCACGTCGATATCATCGGCGGTGAGACTGTACCTTTCAAATAGTTTGCGCACCGCGCCGATGGGGCCGATCCCCATGACCGTGGGATCGCAGCCGGCCATGACGCCCCCCCGGTAGACCAGATGATAGCTCAGGCCCAGCTCATCGGCTTTTGCCCGCTCCATCAGCAGCAGGGCGCAGGCACCCTGGGTCAGCGGGGAAGAAAGGGCGGCGGTGATCACCCCGTCTTGCTTGAAGGGGGTGGGCATCGTGGCCATTCTTTCCCGGGAGATGGTGTCCCTGACCCATTGGTCGCGGTCAACCATAAACTCTTCTCCTTCTTCGGTTAGACCTTCTACGGGAACAATTTCATCATCAAATTTGCCGGCGTCGCGGGCTTCCGCTGCACGCATATGGCTGTGATAAGCCATCTCGATCATATCCTCAGAGGGGACCTTCCACTGCTCCGCCACTTTTTCCGCTGTCGGCCCCATGGGCAGCTCCATGGGGTTATATCTTTCGTAAAGGCGCATCGGTGGTTCCATCCCCTGTCCCATCTTCACGTTAAGCATATCTTCAACTCCGCCGGCGAT
>JAAZIE010000030.1 GCA_012510305.1 Bacillota bacterium
CGTCAGGCCGAAAGTTTGCCGCCGGCTTCCTTCAGATTCCACCTCGCGGTGGACACCCTTGCCTTTGGCTATGTGCTTGGCACTATCAACCCGCACTCGGGACTTGCACCCGTTAGACTGCACCCATGCCGGGCGCACAAATATAGGCCGCTGCGGCAGCGCCGCACCGGCTGTTCCGACTGCCCCGGGATATCGGAATCCGGGGCAAGCCAAGGTCTCCGTTCTTTCAGCTTCACCCGTGTTCCACCGGTATGGCCACTGTAAACACCGCTCCAGCGCCGGGCTCGCTGTCGATCGAGATGCCCCCCCCCAATAGATCAAGAATCTGTTTAACCAGGGCCAGGCCCAGTCCGTTGCCCTGCCCCGCCCGGGATCTGTCCCCCTGGTAGAATCGCTCAAACGCACGCCGCTGCGTGGCTGCGTTCATCCCGATGCCGCTGTCTGCTATCTCTACATGGATTTTTTGATTATCGGCGCGCAGCTTAACGTCGACAACACCCTTTTTTCCGGTAAACTTAACCGCGTTGCCCAAAAGGTTGCTCCATACCTGGGCCAACAGGTCTTCATTGCCCAGGTAACCGGTCGCCGGCAAATCCACATTCACTGTGATCCCCTTGGCCCGCCACTGCGGCTCCAGGGCCAGCACCGCCTGGCGAATCTGCTCATCCAAAGAAAACAGCTGCGGCTGCTCCCAAATCTTCCGATTGTCCAGCCGGGAGAGGCTTAATATATTGGAGACGAGCTTGGTCAGGCGCCCGGTTTCACTCTGGATTTTTAAGGTGTAATCGCGGCGCTCTTCCCTTGAAATCCCGTCGCTCTCCAGCAGCCTGGTGTATCCCGAAATAATCGCCAGCGGTGTTCTGAATTCATGGGAGACATTGGAGATGAAGTCCTTGGCCAGATATTCGTTTGTCTTCAGCTCCTGCGCCATGAGCATAAAATTGCGTGTGAGCTGGCCAAGTTCATCTTTTCTGCCCCCGCCGCTTATCTTGATATCGAAATTCCCCGAGGCGATCTCTTTGGTTGCATTGGACAGCTCGACAATGGGCGAAACCACTTTTCTAGAAATTACGGCCACTATCGTGGTGGCGATCCCCACAGTAAAAAGGGGGGTGAGGATCTCTTTAAGGGCAAAACGCAGGTAAAAGGCGGGGGTGGCACCCCTGGCCGCCATAAGGCCGGTGATTGCAGCTGAGAGCAGCGCGGCCAAAAATGATGAAGCGATCACGGTGATGATCAAAAATAGAGCAAACCTTGTCTGGACGCGTTTCACCGTTTCATGACCCCCCGGTAGCCCAGTCCCCTGACCGTCTCTATTTTAAAATCAGGTGAATCCGAAAATTTTTCTCTCAAGCGCTTGATATGAACATCAACCGTGCGCGGATCGGTCTCGCTGCCGTACCCCCAGATCTCGTCCATGAGCACATTGCGGGTGAAAATTTTATTGGGATAGGATAGCAGCATGTGCAAGAGCTGAAATTCTTTCTGCGGGAGGGTAATGGAACTCTCACCGCAGGTGACCATCATGGCTTCAGAATTCAAAAGCGTGCCGCCGGCGCTGAGGATATGCCGGCCGGAGAGGTTGGAACGCCGGATCAGCGCTTCAATCCGGAGCAGCATCTCCTCCATATCGATGGGCTTGACCATATAGTCGTCGGCGCCTGCCCGAAAGCCTTTTCGCTTATCCTCCAGGGTCTCCTTTGCGGTGACCATGATCACAGGAATGGTCATATTCGCCCCCCTGAGCTCGCCGGTAAGCTCATATCCATCCATCTTCGGCATCATGATATCGGCTACGATCAGGTGGATCACTACCTTTTCAAGGATAGCGAGGGCCTGGGTACCGCCGGCCGCTTCGAAAGGCTTGTATCCGGCGCGCCTCAAGTGGATACAGATGAGCTCTCTGAGCTCTTCGTTATCCTCCACCACCAGTATATTTAACACAGCAGGGGCTCCCCCCATCCGCTTGTTTACCTCTATAATACCGCATTTCGCGGCAGCCTTGCCAAGAGTTTAGCTTTGTTTTGTGAACTCAAGATGAACACAAGGCCGGCGCTCCCTTCCCCGGATAATTCAGGTTTTGACAGCAGAGCGCTGCCTTAATTTTTCCGGGCTTGCTTTAAGGGCGCAGTTTCGAGACCGTTCTGGTAAAAAAGAGAGCGTCGGCCTGCTCCGCGACGGCGGCCCGGAAAGGCAAATTGTAAAGGCCGGTGATCGCAGCCGGCTTTTTCAGCATGCCCGCACGGGGATCAAGGTTATCGGTGGGCAAAAGAAAAGTACTCCCCACCCGGGAAAGGAGAGCATTGAGGCGGTCGGGATGCGGCGTATAAGTCCGGTCCTGCTTTTGACCCGGTGAAGAGCTCTCCCCTGATTCAAACAACATCCAGATGGAGAA
>JAAZIE010000031.1 GCA_012510305.1 Bacillota bacterium
CAGTTAAGCCGTGCCGTGGAAAAGAGAGAGAGCCGCCGCCCCATACTGAGCGACCTCATGGAGTCGGGAGGCATTGAAGCCAACGCCGATGTGGTTCTTTTTATCTACCGCGAGGCTTATTACCACAAGGATACAGACCGGGGTAATATTGCCGAGATTATTGTGGCCAAGCAGAGGAACGGCCCCGTGGGCATGGTTGAACTTTGTTTTTTGGATCGGTACAATTGCTTTGCCAACATTGCCCGCACTGAGAAAACGGAAGCAGCACCGGTTCCCTGAAAGGCGGCCCTGATGCGCAAAAATTATGATGTGGTCATTGTAGGAGCAGGCCCGGCGGGTATCTTTGCCGCGCTGGAGTTGTGCCGGCAGGAGGGGCTCCGGGTATTGCTGCTCGATAAAGGAGCAGCCTTGGGGAAACGCAAGTGTGCCACCCTCGGCGAATATGGGCGCTGCCTGCGCTGCGAGCCCTGCGCCATCACCTGCGGTTGGGGCGGTGCCGGGGCTTTTAGCGACGGGAAGCTGACCCTCACGCCGGAGTTCGGAGGCAGTTTGAACGAGTATTTGGCACCGCCCTCGCTGGAACAGCTGATCCGGCATGTCGATGGGGTCTATCTTGCTCACGGCGCCGGAGATGCCCTTTACGGTACCGATACCGGGGCGGTAAATGAGCTCCAGCGTGATGCCGCCGCGGCGGGATTGCATTTGATCCCGGCGCAGATCAGGCACCTGGGTACAGAAAATTGTTATCTCGTTCTGGAGAAGATGTACCGGCGCCTGGAGAAACAGGTGGATATCGCTACCGGCACCGAAGCGGCCGCCATAAACTGCTCGGGCGGCAAGGTGACCGGTGTGGAGTTAACTTCGGGAGAACAGCTCTTTGCGGACTACGTTGTCTGCGCGCCGGGCCGGTCGGGAGCCGAATGGATGCATGCCGAGGCTTCCCGCCTGGGGTTGAAGGGTTTAAAC
Organism: Bacillota bacterium; assembly: GCA_012510305.1. Classification (GTDB taxonomy): domain Bacteria; phylum Bacillota; class Dethiobacteria; order DTU022; family DTU022; genus JAAZPQ01. The sequence continues at coordinate 967 of JAAZIE010000031.1, forward strand.
AACCCCGTCGATATTGGGTTGCGTATCGAGGTGCCGGCGGTGCTGCTGGATCATCTTACCAGCAAGGTTCATGAATCGAAGCTGATCTACTTTTCGCGTTCTTTTGATGACCGGGTCCGCACTTTTTGTATGAATCCATACGGTATTGTTGTCACCGAAAATAACGGCGGGCTGGTTACGGTTAACGGGCACAGCTATGCGGAGAAAAAAAGCGATAACACCAATTTTGCCCTGCTGGTGAGTAAAACATTTACCGAGCCCTTTAGCGAGCCGATCCGCTATGGCAAGTATATCGCCAGCCTGGCCAATATGCTCGGTGACGGGGTCATGGTGCAGCGCCTGGGCGATCTGCAGATGGGCCGCCGCTCCACGAAAGGAAGGATCGGCCGCGGGCTGGTGCGACCCACCCTGAAAGAGGCTACACCGGGGGATCTCAGCCTGGTGCTTCCGTACCGCCATCTTCTTTCGATAATGGAGATGCTGAAAGCCCTGGACAGGCTGGCCCCGGGGATCAATTCGCCGCATACCCTTCTGTACGGGGTGGAGGTTAAATTTTACTCTTTTCGGCTTCAGTTAACTCCCCACCTTGAAACCGGCCTGGGCAACCTTTTTGCTGTCGGTGACGGGGCCGGTGTGACCAGGGGGCTGATCCAGGCGTCGGCCTCGGGAATCCTGGCCGCACGTGAGATCTGCCGCCGCCTCGGCCGCCCGGGTGAATAAAAATTGGATAGGCAGGCAACTATACCCACATAGAAAGGGCAGAACTCACGAAAACCCGCTGAAATCACCACAAATAAGGGGTTTTTTTCTTTTGGGGGCAGGAATTTTAAATCGGGCGGCGAATTATTTAAGTCATTTTAATAATTGTTAAGGAATATCATTTGAATTAACAATTGTGTTTTGCAACAGACTCGATCCGGCTGACCCCAAAGGAGGTTTTTGATGAGATCCCTTAAAGCCCTGTTGCGGCCGGCGGCGTTGAGAGAAAAGCTGCAACGCGCTTACCGCAATAGTGAGTTGAGAAAACTGCAGCTGTGGTTCAAGGGAAAAACCTTGCACTGGTCCCTTTACCTTGTGCTGGCGTCGCTGCTGACCGTTGTGGTTCTGGGGCTGCAGCATTACCGTTCTTCTTTCTTCTACGTGGTTGATATAGAGGGAGAGGAAATAGGAATGGTCCGTGACGAGGCCACCGTGGAGCAATTCTTGGATGAGCTGACCGGAAAGTGCAGTTCCTTTTACGGAATGCCCGTGGAGCTGGAGCAGGATATTGTTCTGAATCGTGAATACCGCTCCAGCGGTGAAGAGAATCCCGCTGCTGTGAAGGAAGCTCTCCGCCAGCAGCTCACCCTGGTTGCCGATGCGGTGATGCTAACCGTCAACGAAACGCCCGTGGTTCCCCTGAAGTCGGAAGAGGGGATCGGCGAGGCCGTTGATCTGCTGAGCAATTTTTATATCAGCCGGGCCGATAACAAGCTGCTGAAGACAACCCTGGTCGAGGAGATTACCGCTACGCCGTGCTGTGTGCCCCCGGAAACCATTTATACACCGGAGGAAGCGTACGAACTCCTGCGGGGCGGTAAGGATCCCGGTGAAGGCCGCTTGCTCCTGGCCAGCAGATCCGGGGATGACCTGCATAAAGATGAGCCATGCCCGACGGTGCATGTGCGCACTGTGGAAGAGGTTAAAGTTGTCAAAAAGATACCCTACAAGACCAGCTATCGTTATACCAACAAGATGTGGTACGCGCAGAGCCGGGTGGCTGTCCAGGGCAAGGCGGGGCAGAAAGAAGTGTCTTACCATGTTACCCGGGAAAACGGAGAGGAAATTGCCCGCCGGAGGGTTGGCGAGAGGGTCCTAAAAAAACCGGTTACACGGGTGGTGAAGAAGGGAACAGCCCAGGCTCCTTCTCTCGGCAGCGGCCGTTTTCTCTGGCCGGTACTGGGCGGGGGAAGGATTACTTCAGGCTATCGCACTGCCAGCAGGCCGAGGCACGAGGGGATCGACATTTACCACCCCGCAGAGTCCAGCGCCTGTATTCTTGCCGCAGACAGCGGTGTGGTGGTGGATAGCGGCTGGGATTACTGCCGGGGCAACTACATCGTCATTTACCACGGCAAATACTATACGGTCTATGCGCACAACCGGGTGAACAAGGTTTCTGCGGGGAGCACCGTCAGCCGCGGGCAGGTTATCGCGCTGATGGGGAATACCGGCCGCACGTATGGCCGGACCGGGACACACCTTCATTTTGAGGTCCGCCTGGGCCAGATGAAGAAATGGTCACGCAACCCCACGGTGAACCCGTTGAACTTCTTCAGCCGGTGATTTAAAAAACAGGTCTACAGGGGGCTGCTCTCACGGAGGCAGCCCCATTTTTTATTCGCCTCCCCTCTTTCTCCCCGCTTCATGCATTTCCCCTTTTGCCCCCTGCCTCTTCCCCTTCCACCTCCCCCTTCCAATTTCCAACTTCCAGTGTGCAGCAGGAATCCGGCGCTTGCGAAACGAAATGATCAGGCAGCTTTATTTTGAGGAGAGATCCCGTGCCTGCCCGGATACTGGTAGTAGACGATGAAAGGCCTATCGCCGAAATTTTGAAGTACAATTTAGAGAAGGAAGGATTCGAGGTAATCCTGGCTTATGATGGAGAAGAGGCGCTGAGGCGCCTGGAGCAGGATGAACCCGATCTGATCCTGCTGGACATTATGCTGCCCAAAAAGGACGGCTTTGACGTATGCCGTGAAATCCGCGCTCAAAGAGAGATCCCTATTATCATGCTCACAGCGAAAGAATCAGAAACAGACAAGGTCCTGGGCCTGGAGCTGGGCGCAGACGATTACGTAACCAAACCGTTCAGCGC
>JAAZIE010000280.1 GCA_012510305.1 Bacillota bacterium
GCCCGGTGAGAAAAAGCATCAAAAAAAAGGCTGCCTGAAGCAGTTTCAGACCGGGCAAAGCGGCTCTCCTCCCCCCGTCCTGGCCCACCTGTTTTTATTTGTACACTGCCGGTTGATAATTATGCGCCCGCAGGTCCTGCTCATTTGCTTTTATTCCCCATTGGGAAGCAGGTCAATGATCCGGCCCGGTTGGAACTGCGGGTTGAGGTAGTCCTGGATATCGCTGCTGGAGAGGCTCACTATGCGTAGCGAGGTTGCTGTATGCGCTTCCACAACGATGCTGCCGCGTTCGAAAGGGAGCCGCCTGTACCGGGGGGTAAAACGATCGTAGCCCTCGAAGACCAGTTCGGCGGGGAAAGCGGCATAATAGATCATGAGGGTTGCTCGGCGCTGTTCTGTTTTTCGATGAGATCGTTTAACACAGCCACGGCCCGGCCCAGACCGGCGGCTTCATTGATTAACCCAATGCTGACAGCGTCTTTTCCCACCAGGACAGTACCGATGTCACGGGCCAGCTGCCCGGTGCTGAACATAAGTTCACGAAAATTTGCTTCGGTGATCCGGGAATGACGGGTAATAAATTGAATCACCCGGTCCTGCATTTTATCAAGGTATTCGAACGTTTGCGGTACACCCACCACCAGCCCGGTGAGGCGAAGCGGATGAATTGTCATCGTCGCCGTCTCTGAGATAAGCGAGTAATCGCCGGCCACCGCCAGGGTTACCCCGATGCTGTGCCCTCCACCGAGCACCAGGGTGACGGTGGGCTTGGAAAGGGTATCGATCATTTCAGCGATGGCCAGGCCGGCTTCCACATCTCCACCCACGGTATTCAAAAGAACGAGCAGCCCTTCTATCTTGGGGTTCTGTTCCACCGCCACCAGCTGGGGGATGACATGTTCATACTTGGTCGTTTTGTTCTGCGGCGGCAGGGTCAAATGGCCCTCGATCTGGCCGATGATGGTGAGCGTATAGATGTTGCTCTCCAGCTGCGGCAGCTGGACCTGCCCCAGCTGTTGAATAGCGGGCAGGGCGGAGAGAGGTTGTTGGGGTGGAGCTGTCTCCTGCTGCGGCCGGTTATTGCGCCGCTTCGGCAGCCGCCTGCGCCGGTTTGAAAAAAGCAATCGATCGCCTCCCGCTTTCAATAAACATTTTAGTTTACAGCAAAGCGGGCCGCCTTATACCGGAAACATATAAGCAAGGGCTGTCCGTGGTACCATTTAGCCTACCGGAAGCGGTATAAATAAGCCGCAGGTATTGAAAAAGGGTGACAGGAGAACCGTCTCCCTGTCACCCCTCCACCGTTCGTTGTCAATTGTTATTCTGTGTCGCCCGCGGCGAACTGTTCCAGGAATTTGGCCGAAGGCTTAATCCGCCAGACGCCATTTTCTTGATAGAGGTTCCATTTTTCCTCTTCCAGCTTAACCGATTTACCGGAGGAGACCAGGGTTGCCGAGAGGGTCACGGTAACGGTGCTGCCTGAGCGATCGACACTTTCGATCTGCCATTTTTTCAACTTTGCCGGGGCCTTTGCAAGCCAGTCGCGGTAAGCGTTGCCGCCACCC
>JAAZIE010000281.1 GCA_012510305.1 Bacillota bacterium
GATCTGCAGTACCTGGCCAATACGATCATGCGCCGCCAATTTAACCAAATGGGAAAAATGATTATTGTTGATGTGGAAAACTATCGGTTACGCCGTGAAAATACTTTAACCCGGCTGGCGGTAAATATCGCCAGGAGGGTAGACCTGGAGGGACAGGAACAGGTTCTTGAGCCGATGACGCCGCAGGAGAGACGGGTGATCCACCTTGCATTAAAGGGATATGCCGGAGTAGTAACTTACAGCAAGGGAGAGGAGCCCTATCGCAAGGTTATTATCGCTCCCCGGTGAGGGATCGTTAATGCACCGCTCCTCGGCAGGGGGAGCGGTTTTTTTATCTACACAAGGAGGCCTTCATGTTGGGTTCAGGTGAGACCATCGCCGCAATCAGCACTCCGCTGGGCGAGGGCGGTATCGGGATTATCCGGATCAGCGGGGAAGAAGCTTTTACTATTGCTAAAAAGGTATTCGTTCCCCGGAAACGCGGTCCATCGCCCGGTTATCCCCGGTCACACCGCCTGTACTACGGCCATGTTTTCAGCGGCCGGGGCGAGCTGATCGATGAAGTGCTGCTTTCCTTTATGAAAGCGCCGCACACTTACACCCGCGAGGATACGGTGGAAATCAACTGCCACAGCGGCGTCTATACGCTGCGCATGATTTTACAAGAGGTATTAAGGGCCGGTGCACGGCCGGCCCGGGCCGGTGAGTTTACCCGGCGGGCCTTCTTGAACGGGCGCATCGATCTGGGCCAGGCTGAGAGTATATTAAAGCTGATCAGGGCCCGGTCGGAGGAGGGTGCCAAAGCAGCCGCCGCCAATTTAGAAGGACGGCTTTCGCAGCAGATCAAAGAGCTGCGTGAGCGTATGCTCGAACTTTTGGCCCGGGTAGAAGCGCACCTCGATTTCCCGGAAGAACTGGAAGATGACAGCGGGCTGGAAAATGAACTCCGGAAAGAACTGGCGCAGATGAGCGAAATGCTGAAAAAAATGGAGGGCGGAGCGGAGCGGGGTGCAGTAATGCAGGAGGGACTGGTTAGCGCGATAGTGGGGAAACCCAATGCGGGTAAATCCTCCCTGCTCAATGCGCTTCTTCAAGAACAGCGGGCGATTGTGCATGAGCTGCCCGGAACCACGCGGGATCCCCTGGAGGGGTATTTAACCGTTCGCGGTTATCCGCTTCGGCTAATCGACACCGCCGGTATTCACGGAACTGCCGATCCGGTGGAGCAGGCCGGCATAAAAAAGGCGGAAGATGCGGTATCCGACGCCCGCCTGCTCATCCTTGTTCTGGACGGCTCCACCGCCTGGAGCGAGGACGATGAAGCTGTTGCTTCGCTGATCAGTCCGGGGCAGCTAGTGGTGATCGTGGTAAACAAAATAGATCTGCCTCAAAAGATTAACAAAGCGATCATCGGCGAACGGTTTGGGCAATATCCGGTGGTCCGGACGGCGGCAATCAAAAACGAGGGCGTTGAGCGTCTCGAGGAGACTATTGCCGGGCTGCTGGATCGCGATTTGGGAGCAGTCTCCGCAGAATCACCGGTGATGACTCATTTAAGGCATGCCCGTACTGTGGAGGAAGCCCGGGATCATATCGAGAGAGCGCTTGAAGCTTCTTTGGGAGAGCCCATCGAAATGGCGATGATCGATCTTCGGGAAGCCTGGGAGAAGCTGGGCGAGATTACCGGTGAAACGGTTTCCGAAGAACTGCTCGACAAGATCTTCAGCGAATTCTGCATCGGCAAGTGAGCAGCGGTTATGGGAGTGAACAGCTTGTGTATAAATATGCCGGCAGCCTGGAAAAAACAGCAGCCTTTTTAGAGCTGGACCTCGGGAAGAGGCAAAAAGAACAGCTTCTGTGATATGCCGCTCTCTTGCTGGAGGGGTTGCCCAGGCAGCGGCTGGTGGGGGAAAGA
>JAAZIE010000282.1 GCA_012510305.1 Bacillota bacterium
AAGAAGGGCTGGGCTTGACTTGGTGGAACTGCCTGATTTAACTTCCTTTCGCAGCTTAAGGCGCTATCTTGAAGAAAACAAACTGCAACCCCGCCGCAGCATGGGGCAGAATTTTCTGGTTGACCGGAATATCGCTGTAAAAATAATCGATGCGGCCGGGCTGAAAGAGGGAGAGCCGGTCGTGGAGATCGGCCCCGGCGCCGGCGCCCTCACCGCGGTGCTCGCCCGGCGTTCTTTGCCGGTGGTAGCCGTGGAACTGGACCGGGGCCTGGCGGCGGCGCTGAAAAAGCTGCTGCGCTCCCGCCCCAACGTCTCCGTTTTACAGGAGGACGCCCTGAAAATTAATTGGAACACCCTGCTTAAGCGCCATTTCCCACCCGGCTCCGGAGCAACGCTCATTTCCAACCTGCCCTACAATATTTCCACTCCGCTCCTCTACAGCCTTTACAAACAGGGCTTTCCCTTCAAAAAAGCGATCCTCACTTTTCAAAAGGAGGTTGCCCTGCGGCTCACTGCGGAGCCGGGAGGAAATTATGGCGCCCTTACAGTATTGAGCCGTTATTATGCGCAGTTGGAAATCCTGTTTCCCATTTCCCGCTCCTCTTTTTGGCCCCAACCGGAGGTGGATTCGGCGGTAGTGGCGATCACTCCGCGGCGCCGGCGCGAGCTGGGCGCTGACGAAGAAGCCTTTTTTTGGCGGATCGTGCAGGCGGCTTTTCAGCAGCGCCGCAAAATGATCGTCAACAGCCTTCGTCCTCTGGGCTTCGGATCCCGCAGCGAACTTGTTTCTTTTCTGCGGTCTGCCGGGATCGACCCGGCAGACCGGGCGGAGGCGCTTTCCGCGGCGCAATTTGCAAAGATAGCCCGGATTGCTTATAATCGTACCAGTAAAACCAGTTGAAAGGTCGTCAAATCGATGGATTTCTACAGTCCCACCAGGGGAAAGCTGTCATTTAACGCTGTTTTTGAAGACCTGATCCGCTACTCCAATGAGAATCCTGAGGATAAGTATAAGCTGATCATCGGGACCGATTCCCATCTTTACACTCACCGGAGCGTGGTTTTTGTTACGGCGATCATCATTCACCGTATTGGTAAGGGAGGGCGTTTCTATTACCGCAAGCAGAGAACCCGCCACATGGATAGCCTGCGCCAGCGGATTTATTTTGAGACCTCTTTAAGCCTTGAGGTAGCGGCCCGGGTTACGGAAAAGCTGGCCCAGAATGGTGAACAAAGGCTCAACGTAGAGATTCACCTGGATGTGGGGGAAAAAGGAGAGACCCGGGAAATTATTAAGGAAGTGGTCGGTATGGTTATCGGCAGCGGCTACAATGCGCGGATCAAGCCCGACTCGTACGGCGCTACAACCATAGCCGATCGCTTTACCCACTAAAGCGGCACGATTGCGGACCATTTTAAGGCGTTAAACTGCAAAAATCACAAAATATCAGCTTTTTTCTTGACAAAACAGGTAGTTTTATGTTAAGATATTGTTCAAAGTAAAAGCAAGGTGGTTTTTTATTTGTCCAAAGATGTTCTTCTGGAGATCCGTAAACGGCTTGAACCTCATGTGGGGGAGAAAATAAGACTGAAGGCCAATCGCGGGCGGCGAAGAACTTTTGAAAAAGAGGGCGTTTTGGAAAGAACCTACCCTTCCATTTTCGTTGTTCGAATCGACGAGCCCAACTATTTCCAGCGGGTCTCCTTCACCTATGCCGATGTGCTCACAGAAACGGTAGAGTTGACCTTTAGAGAAGAGAAAAAACGGTCTGTCGGCCTTTAGCCGATCAGCCGGTCATTTGCTACAAAGCCGTGCCGGGCTTGCCCGGCAACGGTTTTTTTGTTAAATGGAACGTTTCAAATCACTTTGATGCAGCGCCTCCATTTATCAGATCGTTTAAAAAGAACAGAAGACCATAAAATAAGAGCGCCGTCAGATCTCTTATCAAAGGAGTTGATGCTTAGGTGGCACGGCGTCGCCCGATAATGTCCGAAGAACTCAAGTTCGAGCTCGCCGCTGAACTGGGAGTGCTGGATCTGGTTCGCCGCGAGGGATGGGGCAGCGTTAGCTCCCGCCAGTGCGGCAACCTGGTTAAAAAGGCCATTGAACGGGCCGAGCGTTCGCTCCAGGAGGAATCATAAAGACGGCCGGTATGTCCGGGTTTCCCCGGACATACCTTTTTTTAATCCGCTTTTAAAAAAAAGGAAGGGGGCGGGAGTTGTTGAATACTTTCTATATTGAAAACCAATGAGGTGAGGATGGAAGATGAA
>JAAZIE010000283.1 GCA_012510305.1 Bacillota bacterium
AAGTGAAACATGTGGGTAAACCGCGGCGGGAACGTACAACCGCAGGCTGCAATGATCGCAGCGGTGAAAAGGGAACGGTTTTCCCGGCACCTAATAGATCGTGATCTGATCTTTGATCTGGTTGAAGATGCCTGCGCCGATGCCGCTGACGTCCATGATCTCCTCGATATCGGTGAAGGGGCCGTTTTTGTCGCGGTGCTCGATAATCCCCTGCGCACGCACCTCGCCGATGGAGGGCAGGGTTTGCAGCTCCTCCGCGGTGGCCTTGTTGATATTTATCTTCTGCTCCGCCTGATCCTGCCCCCCGGAAGCCGCTCCGCCGGCCTCACCCGCGGCATATATTTGAACCTGTTCGCCGTCATAAAGCGGGCGGGCCAGGTTGACCGACTCCAGATCGGCTTTTTTGGCGGGACCGCCGCCGGCTTCGAGGAGCTCATAAACCCGTGCACCCCCCGGCAGATCGTAAACTCCCGGGTTTTTTACCGCACCCACCAGGTGCACGGTGATTGTTTCAGGCTCCAGGCCGTTATCGGGAGCCTCTTCCGGGGCTGAGGGCTCGACCTCTTCCACAAGCCCCTCCGGCGGGCCGGATAAAAGCGCCGGCACTATCTTCCAAAGAACACCCCCCAGCAGCAAAAGGACGAACAGCAACAAAAGGATCTTCTCGCGCATGCTGAAATCTTCCCACACGGGGGATCAACTCCCTCGGCGAAAATAATAAAAGGAGCGGATCGTTGCAGATCCCTCCTCCATATATTCCCGCATGCACTATTATTTCCCTGCCTGGTTTTTCAATATTCCAGGGAACGACCGGCGTTTTTGACGGAAGCCTCGCTTTGACGCGTGAGATCCTTCGGGCTGCGCCCTCAGGATGACAGAAAAGTGGCCCCCAGCATGACAGTACAAGTGGCCCTCAGCATGACAGTACAAGTGGCCCTCGGCTCCTCACTGTCACCCTGAGCACAGCGAAGGGTCTCTGCCGGACCGGCTGCAGTCAGAGAGAGCGCCTGGCGTTTTAATGGAGGGCTCCGCCTCAAGGCGTGAAGATCCTTCGGGCTGCGCCCTCAGGATGACAGAAAAAGAAAGCCCTCAGGATGACAGTACAAGAGGCCTCAAGAAGTGATTGTCTTTGCAGCGGTGAGCCGTGAATTGGAAAGCAGCGCCCTCAAGAGCGCTAAAGAAACCGAAACCTTTAACAGGTAACAGTCGCCGCCCGCCGGAGGAACGGTGACCTTGCCCCGCTCCTGTTCAGTCCGCCGTTTTTATTTCATCCCCTGAGTCATCCTGCTCTTCCTGAGCCCCGTCCCCGGCCTTCTCTTTGGGCATATTGACGGCGGTAACATTTACATTGATCGCCGCCACCGTGAGCCCGGTCACCTCCTCCACGGTAGCACGAACCTTCTGCTTCAGCGTTTCGGCGGTCTCCATGAGCGGCGCTCCGTAGTCGATGACCACGTTAAGATCGAGCAGGACATTTTCTTCCTCCAGGGTAACCTTGATCCCTTTGCTGAAATCCTTTCGCCCCAGCCTTTGCGCAATTCCGTCGACAATGCCGCCGCTCATGCCGGCGACGCCTGCCACCTCTTGAACGGCGATACCGGCGATTACGCTGATCACCTCGGGCGAAATACGGATCTGATCCCTTGAGCGGTCCTTCTTTTTGGATAGGTTTTTATTGGAAGATTGGGACACTCCTTTTCCCTCCCCGGGTGCTATTTTTGCCTAGCGAACCACGATATTGATCAACTTATCGGGCACCACGATATGGCGCAGTACTTTTTTCCCTTCCAGGAACTCGCTCACCCGCGGCTGCTCTTCCGCTTTTTTCAGCAGTGTTTCTCCGGCGGTGCCGGCGGAAACCGCCATCCGGCCCCGCACCTTACCGTTGATCTGGATCACCACTTCCACCTCTTCCACCGCCAGGGCTGCGGGCTCATAATCCGGCCAGGGCTGCCGGTGGACACTGCCTCCATATCCCAGAGCCTGCCAGAACTCTTCGGCCAGGTGAGGCGCAAAGGGCGCCAGGAGCACGGTGAGCGTCCGTAAAAGTTCTTTTAACAGGAAGCGGTTTTGCTTTTCCGGGGTCACCCCGCGGCGATAATCGTAAGCGGCGTTGACCAGCTCCATAATTGCGCTGATGGCCGTATTGAAATTAAAGCGCTCTTCGATATCGGCGGTAACTTTTTTGATCGTAGCGTGCAGGACCCTGTTCAGCTCCACCCCGGGCGGACCGATCTCGTCCGCACCCTTGCCCCTCCCGGCCGGCAGCTCTGCGCGGCACTCTTCCACCAGGCGCCAGGCTCTTCTTAAAAAGCGGTGGCACCCTTCCACACCCTGTTCGTTCCAATCCAGGTCCTTTTCCGGCGGGGCGGCAAAAAGGATAAAAAGGCGGCCCGTGTCGGCACCGTAGCGCGCCACGATCTCGTCGGGTGAGACAACGTTGCCCTTGGACTTGGACATCTTGGCCCCATCCTTGTAAACCATCCCCTGGGCCAGCAGGCGGCTGAAGGGCTCCTCGACCTGCACCAGGCCGCCATCGTAGAGCACCTTTGTAAAGAAGCGCGCGTAGAGCAGGTGCAGCACGGCATGCTCGATTCCGCCGATATATTGATCCACCGGCATCCAGTAGTCCGCCGCCTCTTTGTCAAAGGGAAAAGTCTTCAGCTGCGGGCTGGTAAAGCGCAAGAAGTACCAGGAAGAGCACATAAAGGTATCCATGGTATCGGTCTCCCGCCGGGCCGCCCCGCCGCAGCGGGGGCAGGCGGTCTGAACGAAAGACTCGTAATGGGAGAGCGGCGGGACGCGGTCGCCCGAAAGATCCGCCGCCGGGGGCAGCAAAACAGGCAGATCTTTTTCCGGCACCGGGACCGTGCCGCAGCGGTCGCAATAGATTACCGGTATGGGTGCGCCCCAGTAGCGCTGGCGTGAGATCAGCCAGTCGCGCAGGCGGTAGGTGATCTGGAATTTACCGCACCCCTGCTCTTTTAATTTTTCTGTAACTTTTTTCACCCCGTCGACGCTGAAAAGGCCGTCGAATTCACCGGAGTTGATCATCAACCCTTCGCCGGTATAGGGCAGCTCGAAAGCACCCTCCGCACCGGTTTCCGCATCGGGGGGCCGGATCACCGCTTTGACGGGCAGGTTATGGCTGCGGGCAAACTGGTAATCACGTTCATCATGCGCCGGCACCCCCATCACCGCACCGGTGCCGTAAGTCATGATCACATAGTTGCCCACCAAAATAGGCACGGCGGCGCCGTTCAACGGGTTGAGCGCATAGCGGCCGGTGAAAAGGCCGACCTTGGGCGACTCCTCTGAAGTTCTCTCGATTTCGCTTTCCCGCCTCATCCGGGCGGCGAAATCCATCACTTCTTTCTCTTTCTCCGTCCCCGCCACCAGCCGCGGCAGCAGCGGGTGCTCCGGGGCCAGGACCATGTAAGTAACCCCGAAAAGGGTGTCCGCGCGGGTGGTAAAAACAGGGAGCTCTGCTTCGGGGAACCCCTTGATCTTGAAAGAGATCTCGGTACCCTCGCTGCGGCCGATCCAATTCTGCTGCATCACCTGGACCCGTTCGGGCCAATCCTCCAGTGTATCGAGGTCGTTGAGCAGCCGCTCCGCATAATCGGTAATCCGTAAAAACCACTGCTCCCGCTCCTGGAATTCCACTTCACTTTCACAGCGCCAGCAGAGCCCGGCCTCCACCTGCTCGTTGGCCAGGACGGTGCGGCAGCGGGGGCACCAGTTCACCGCCGCCCGCTTCCGGTAGGCCAGCCCGCGCCGGTACAAAAGCAAAAAAAGCCACTGGGTCCAGCGGTAGTAGTCCGGTGAGCTGGTATTGATCTCCTTATCCCAATCGTAGCTGACCCCGAGGCGCTGCTGCTGCTTTTTCATCTGGGCCACGCTCCGCCCGGTCCACCGGTCAGGGCTGACGCGGTTCTGTATGGCCGCGTTCTCTGCAGGCAGCCCGAAAGCGTCCCACCCCATGGGATGGATCACGTTGTAGCCGCGCATCCGTAAAAAACGAGCGAGCACGTCTCCGATGGAGTAAACCCGCATGTGGCCCATGTGCAGCTTCCCCGAGGGATAGGGGAACATCTCCAGGACGTAGTATTTCGGCCGGGAAGGATCTACCGCAGCGCGGTCAAAGCCCTCCGCAGCCCAGCGCCGCTGCCATTTGGGTTCTATGGTTTGAGGATCGTAACCGTTCATCCTTTAAATTTACCCCCTGCTTTTTAAAATTACCTTGAAATGCAGCAAAAACTCGCCCCCCCAAGGGACGAGTTTTCCGCGGTACCACCCTTATTGGCAAACAATATGGTGGAGCTGGCGGGAGTCGAACCCGCGACCTCTTCCATGCCAAGGAAGCGCGCTCCCACCTGCGCTACAGCCCCATGCATTGTTGCCCTCCTCAAAAGCCTTAACG